>JBGASH010000005.1:0-2527 GCA_044229775.1 Bacteroidia bacterium | reverse complement strand
TCTTTTGCCTCAGTTCCCAAGCTTACGATGCTATCGTAGTTAAAGTCTGGTTTCAATTTAAGATCTTCAAGGCGCTTTAGTTTGTCGGCATTTTCTTTTTCTCTTTCAATATATCCTTGGTACTTCATTAAAATTTCTGCTTGCTCTATAGTGTCGCCATTAAGATCCTTTACAAGGCTTGCCACATCAGGGCAGTACTCAGCTAACCCTGTAATCGAAACATCGGGTCGCGATAAAATATTAAAGTACCTCATCTTTTGATTAACGGGTGCTGAACCCACAGTTTCAAAATATTGGTTAATGGATGCTGGATCGCCGCTATTGTTATTAAAGTAGGAAATAACCTTTTTATAATTCTTTATCTTTTGTTCTACTGCTTTATAACGATTCTCCTTTGCCAATCCCAACTTATAAGAGATAGGTGTAAGCCTAACATCCGAATTATCCTGTCTTAATAACAACCTGTACTCAGCACGCGATGTAAACATGCGATAGGGCTCGTCTGTTCCTTTTGTAACAAGGTCGTCTATTAGAACGCCGATGTAAGCATCATAACGATTCAAAATAAAAGCTTCCTTTTCATTGATCTTAAGGTGAGCGTTTATACCGGCCATCAATCCTTGGCAACCGGCTTCTTCATAACCTGTAGTGCCATTAATTTGTCCGGCAAAATATAAATTCTCCACCAACTTCGTTTCAAGCGTAAGCACTAATTGGGTAGGAGGGAAGTAGTCGTACTCTATGGCATAGCCGGGCCTGAACATTTTAACTTGTTCAAATCCAGGTATTTGCCTAAGTGCCTGGTATTGAGTCTCTTCCGGAAGAGAAGTTGAAAAGCCGTTTACATAAATCTCAACAGTATCCCATCCCTCGGGTTCAACAAAAAGCTGGTGTCTTTCGCGTTCTGAAAAACGCGTGATCTTGTCTTCTATGCTTGGGCAATATCTTGGTCCCAGGCCCTGGATGCGGCCCTGAAACATGGGCGATTTTTCAAAACCGGTTTTTAAAATATCGTGAACTTTTTGATTGGTGTAAGTAATATGGCAAGGCAACTGTTTCTTTGCCTCCCCCGACCTACGGCCACCCCCTCCAAAGGGGGACAATCCTTGCAAGAACGAAAATGTACCAACAACATCATCCCCTTCCTGCACTTCCATTTTCGAATAATCTAAACTCCGGCCATCTATTCTTGGAGGCGTACCGGTTTTCATTCGGCCACTTTCAAATCCCAACTTAACAAGTTGTTCTGTTATTCCATGAGCGGCGGCTTCTCCTGTCCTTCCTCCGCCCAATTGCTTTTCGCCAATATGTATAATGCCATTTAAAAAAGTTCCATTGGTAAGTACCACGGCTTTCGCCTTGAACTCAATTCCCATTCCCGTTACAATTCCTTCAACTCTTTTACCATCTTTGCTGATTAACAACGACCGAACCATGTCTTGCCAAAAATCCACATTTGGCGTTTGCTCCAGCATTTTTCGCCATTCGGCGGCAAAGAGCATACGGTCGTTCTGCGTTCTCGGGCTCCACATAGCGGGTCCCTTGCTTCTATTCAACATTCGAAATTGTATTGCCGAAACATCAGAAACTATTCCGCTATATCCCCCAAGGGCATCGATCTCTCTTACGATCTGTCCTTTTGCAATTCCTCCCATAGCGGGATTACAGCTCATCTGAGCAATGGTTTGCATATTCATGGTAACCAATAGAACTTTGGATCCCATATTGGCAGCAGCAGCAGCAGCTTCGCATCCGGCATGTCCAGCGCCCACAACTATAATATCATACGACTGATTCAAAACAGATCGCAAAGATAGCCAATTAAAGTGTTGGTATTACCAATGAGAAATTGCATGTGCAGCAATTATTAAATCCAAAATAACTTTAAGAGTTTCCAATTTATTCCATTTGATTCTTTTCATTTTATTAGAAGACCAGTGTTAGTGCCTTGTCTTCAAGAATAAATATTCCCGGATTTTAATTTTCTACATGTATTTTAGCCTTTTTCCGTAACTCGCTGATTGTCAGCGTTAAAATTGTTCTTTTGACTAATTATCTTTATTTAACAGCATCAAAAAAAAATAAATGAAATATTTTTATGTAATAATGCCGTAACCTGCATCTCAATTAAAAGTTATTAATCATACTAAAACTTACACCATGAAAAAATATTACTTAGGCGCGCTTTGTTTGTTTTTTGTAACAGCTTTCAGGGCCCAATATGCAGGCGATTTTAAAGTATACAAAAGCGAACCAAGCGGTGTGCGCAGCGTTGAAAAATTATTGCAGTCGTTAATTGGCGATGGAGTAGTGCTTAAAAACTTTTCGGTTTCAAAAACCACCAGCGATGAGGCTTTTGGATTTTTTGAAGATAAAAAAGCCAGGCTTGGTATGAAGAAAGGATTGGTTATGACCACCGGCGGGATCGCGGGTCTTTCGTCAAAAAACACTAGTGCCGGCATGTCTAACAATACGCACGCTAATGTCGAAGGAAGGGTAGACGCAACGGCGGTTGCAGTTTCTTGTC
>JBGASH010000151.1:0-7609 GCA_044229775.1 Bacteroidia bacterium | reverse complement strand
CAAAAAGCAAGCCGGGCTTGGTGGAAAAAATACCATTTACGGTATAGTTACTTATAAGAACGGTGTAACAGGAAACTACGAGCCGGCTTCTCATGCACAGGTTACCATTGTTTATGGCACAAAGGAACCTAAAGCAACTTACAACCAGATCATATTATCTGACGCTGACGGAAAGTTTAGATTTGAGACGCTTAATAAAGGGGATTATTACATCAACTCTTCCTATGAGGATTCGCATGGATTCTTTTACTTCTCATCGGGCACTTCAGTTACTATAAAAAACAAAAAGAAATACATAGAAGTTAATATCACATTAGAATAAAAAAACATGAAGACATTTACAAAATTCATTTTCATTCTGGTATTAGTAATCGGAATTAACATTGAAAAATATTACGCGCAATCGGGTTGGCAATGGGCCAAGAGTGCCGGATCAACCGGTGTTGAATTAACATCGGGTACAGTCGTAGATGCGTCCGGAAATTTATATGCCTTAGGATGGTATACCAGCGCTAACCTTACTTTTGGTTCTAATACTCTGGTTAACGGCGGAACTTCTAGCAGTGATATCTTTCTTACAAAATTCGATGCCAACGGAAATGTGTTATGGGCAAAAAGTTACGGCGGTGCCGATGGCGAAATTGGTAGCGCGGTAGCTCTTGATCCGAGCGGAAATATTCTTATTACAGGATGGTACACCAGCGCCAGCATTACCATTGGTTCGTTTACGTTGACCAATACCGCCATTGGCAGCAGTGATGTGTTCATTGCCAAGATCGATCCATCGGGAACTCCGCTTTGGGCAAAAGGTGCTGGCGGTACCCTGGCCGATCGCGGAAACGGTATTGCGGTAGATGCTTTAGGAAATGTGTATACCACCGGAGCATTTATGAGTCCAACTATAAATTTTGGATCAGGCGCTTTAACTAATGGCGGTTCGGGTACCAATGATTTTTTTGTGGCTAAACACGACGCGGCTGGCAATTCCTTATGGTCGCGCAGCGCTGGAGGGGCAAATCCTGATATGGGTTATGCAGCAAGCGTTGATTCGCTGAACAACGTGTACATCACCGGAATTTTTTCAAGTAGCAATATTAATTTTGGTACGGGAGCAATGACTAACGCGGGAAGTGCTACACAGGATCTTTTTGTGGTGAAATATAATGCATCGGGCACCGCGGTTTGGAGCGATCGTTCGGGCGGTGTGCAAGATGAAACAGGATATGCTATCACGGTTCGTAGTAATGGTGTATTTTTGACGGGAGGATTCAATAGTACTTCAGTTTCTTTTGGTACAAATACACTCACAAACTCCAGCACAGGTACAAGTGATATTTTATTAGCAAAATACGATCTAAATGGAAATGTTGTTTGGGCCACGCGTTCAGGCGGAACTGATTCAGAAGCAGGTTACGGAATAACCACCGATTCGCAAGGTAATGTGTTTTTATGTGGCTATTTCGCGAGTGGCAGCATTGGTTTTGGTTCTAATACGATCAATAACTCTTCAGTAGGATATAAAGATCTTTTTGTAGCGAACTTCAATAATAACGGAACCACTTTATGGGCCATTGCCGCGGGCAATGTTTATGACGAATCGGCAAATTGTATAGCTACCACAGCATCGGGCGCTAACATTTATATTGGCGGGATGTTTAATAGTCCGAGTGTGGTGTTTGGAAGCACAACTGTTTTTAAAGGCTGTGGCGATGATGTTTTGGTGGCGAAGTTAATGGCGCCGGTATCTGGAATAAATGAATGGCATAATTTAGAAGAACTGTCAGGATATCCCAACCCAACCAGCGGAAAATTCTTTGTGGAAGGAGAAGGACAAATTCTTTTTTATAATACTGTAGGAGAAATGGTACTCACAAAAAAATTAATGGATAACGGAACTGTTAGTCAGAATGAATTGGATCTTTCTTCTTTTTCAAAAGGGATTTATTTTTATAAGATCCTTAGCGGGAAGAGTATGAAGCAGGGGAGAGTTGTGGTGGAGTAGGTCCACCCCCGTCTGCCTGCGGCATCCACCCCCGTCAACCTTCATTTCATTACGGTTGGTAAACCAGCGGGGGACATTTAGACTATGTTTAGTGTTTCGTTTTGATTGGATTTTTCTTTTTTGAGAAATTAGTTTTTCCACCCCCGTCTGCCTGCGGCATCCACCCCCGTCAACCTTCATTTCATTACGGTTGGTAAACCAGCGGGGGACATTTTCGGTGACTAATGTTTTATCTTTTCTTTAAACACTTTTTCAAATTTCTCCACTTTAGGTTGGATCACATATTGGCAATAAGGTTCGGCACCATTTTGATTAAAATAGTTTTGATGATAATCTTCGGCCGGATAAAAATTGGTGAAGGCCGAAATTTCGGTAACTACAGGATTGGCCCAGGCACCCGATTTATTTAATGCGGCTTTATATTTTTCGGCCAATTCTTTTTGTTCATTGTTATGATAAAAAATAACCGAGCGGTATTGAGTACCCATGTCATTACCCTGACGATTTAAAGTGGTTGGGTCGTGTACTTTCCAAAATACTTCCAATAATTCATCAAAGCTCACTTTGGTTTTATCATACGTGATCTGACAAACTTCGGCGTGCCCGGTAAAACCCATGCACACTTCTTTGTAGGCCGGATTTTTTACACTACCACCCGAATAGCCCGATACTACTTTTTGAACGCCTTTTAATCTTTGAAAAACAGCTTCCACGCACCAAAAGCATCCGGCACCAAATGTGGCAGTATCAATAGTTGTTGAATTTGTTGTTTCCATTTTTTTATTAGTGGTTTTTGTATTTTGACTGCAAGCGGTATTAAAGAAAAGGATCGCTGAGCCAAAAATTATTCCTATCGTCGTTTTCATATGCGGCTTTATTAAATAGACGATGCTTGTTGATTTTCCTTACAGGCCTTTTGATTTTAACTTTCTTTTACAACCCCAGTATCTTAAACTCAATTCTACGGTTCTGACCATGTTCGTCGTCGGGACAAAACACGCCATTTTTACAATTATTAAGAATTTTTGTTTCGCCGTAACCTTTACCTATAACGCGATTGGCTTCAATGCCTTTGGAAATAATATAATCGGCGGCCGACTTTGCCCGCTGTTCGCTGAGTTTTTGGTTTGCTGCGTCGTTACCCTGACTGTCGGTATGCGCTCCTAATTCGATCGTTAATTTTGGATTGGTGTTCAATACCAAAACAATTTTGTCGAGTGTTTTTTTTGCGGGCGCCAATAGGTCGGAACTATTGCTTTCAAAGAAAATATTTTCGATAACCGTTTCGCCCGCCTTAGTTTTTTCTTTTTTACCAAGTCCCATTAACGACAACCATGGATCATCAGCATACACATCCATTAGTTGCGATTGTTCGCCGGCAAGTGGTTTATAGTTGAAGGGCTTACCTTTAATATTGGAGACTATTTTTATTAATTCATCCTTACTATTATATACGAGAATATTATTGATGGCATCCAAAATATTTTCTTTGGTTCTTGACGACAATACAAATTGCGGATCATAGGGTAGGTATTTGAACATGAATTGCCCGAAATTATCCGTTGTGGCAGTATCCATTGTTTCCATTTTATTATTCAATAAAAGTATTTTGAGGTCGGCAATAGGGTTATTCACGTTTTCGGCGAAGAGGCGTCCCGACACATTCATACGCAACTGATCTTCATCGGCCAATAATTCGCGAAATAATAAACTATTCTCCGATAAAAAGCGTCGAACATAACGGTCTTTAACACTGCTATCTACGGGTGCTAAATACGTATCAGAAACCGAATACAGGTTTATTTTATTCTGAGCCGTGGCTTCTGCTTTATCTATTCCTATCAAATAAACCAATCCGGGTTTTACATTTGTAAACACAAAAGAACCAAAGATGTTGGTAGTGGCCCGTTTTACCACGGTGTTCTTATCGTTTAATAAAAAAACCGTTTTGTTAGAATAAAAAGCTGACTTTCCGCTGGTCTCATCCAGCAACCGCCCCGACACTTTATAGGTGTATTTCATATCCACCAAATTCTGGATCACATTTTTTTGTGTGGAGTTGGGCCAGGCCACTTTGTTTTTTACGATAGGGTTTACACCCTGACTTTCTTTTTTTGTATTGAAAAGTTCTACCGAAATATTTTGTGTAGTAAATTCTGAACCAAAATCGGCTTCTACTTTGTTAACCTGGTTAATATCCACACCTGTAAAAACAAACGAACCAAACTTTGTACTGGTGGTAGTTTTAATTACTTTCCCGTCTTTATCCAATAAATTGATCTTTTTATAAGTGACCGGAGTTTTGGAAGTGCCGGAGTAAAACATTTTTCCGGCTAAATTGGTCCACTGTACCGTTTTTACAGTTGTTTCTGTGGTTTCCTTTTCTTTTTTGGTGATATATACCTTTTTCAAAAAAGAATTCATATAAACGGTGTCGTCCACCATTTTTTTGTTGCCATCAAAAACAATTTTGTGAAAAGGTTCTTTGAATTGGGAGGTATCGAGGTTAGAGGCATGTTTAGGAAAGAAAGGGATATCCAACTCGTAGGTCATTTTATATTTATTGTCTTTAGGAACGGGGCTGGTGATCACTTCCAGATACATACGTTGTGAGCGAAAGTTTTCGAAATAGATCTTATAAACACTTCCAAAAGGCAGGGTTAATTTAAAATCGGGAAAATTACCGGTGCTGAATTTGTCAATTTGTTTTTCGTTTTCCATTACTGTTATGGTGGTATTATTAATGGGTTGCTCGTTGAACAGGTTATGACCAATAAATTCCACGCGACCACTTTGCCCCAAAACCAATAGGTGGAAAAAGAGGAGGACAATTAAATATTTTAATTTTTGCATGCGATTAATTATACCAGTTCGTCTTGTTTGAATTGATAAAGCTTAAGTACTTTGAGCGTATCGGTACATTCTTTAAGAAGGACGCTTATTTTTTTATCAAGGATAGGGTGGATCACATCGGGTGCCATATCATTTAAAGGAATTAACACAAAATTTCGCAGGTGCATGCGCGGATGCGGAATGGTGCAATTTTCGGTATTAACGATCACGTCATTGAATAATAAAATATCGATGTCTATTACCCTTGGATCGTTTTTAGCGGCTCTTTTGCGTCCTAATTCATTTTCGATCGCCATTAATTGGTGTAACAACGCTTCCGCTTCTAATTCGGTTTCAAGTTTAATGCATTGATTAAGGTGATCGGGTGAATTGGTGTTACCCCAGGCCTTTGTTTCATAAACCGGCGATTGAAGGGTTATTTTGCCACATTTTGCCGAAATCAGCTTTTTTGCGCGGTTCAGGTAATCCAGTCGGTTACCTATGTTTCCGCCCAAACATAAAAAAGATGCGTTCATAAAGTTTACGGCTTTTAAATAGCATTTAAAGGTAATTTAGTTTTATAATTAATACAAATAAACATCTAAAAACAGCATTATGAAGACATTTTTCGGCGCTTTTTTCGGTTCGTTGGTAGGGTTGATACTGGCGAGCATTATTAGCATTTTTATAGTAATTGGTATAGTGGCAGGAAGCTTAAAAGGCCTGAAAGGCGGAGAAGGCGAAACCTTTACAGCCAAACCCAATTCGGTATTGCATTTTAAGGTAAACGGGGCTATTATTGACCGGGGCATAGAAAATCCTTTTGAAGAATTTGATCTGGGGCCCTTTAGTAACCCTGGCGTTCTTGGATTGAACGATCTAAGCGCAATGCTTAAAAGAGCAAAGGATGACGATAACATTAAAGGCGTGTATTTAGATCTGCAGCATTTAAGTGCTGGATTCGCCAGTATTGAAGAGTTGAGGAACAACATCATTGATTTTAAAAAATCGGGCAAGTTTGTTTACGCCTATTCGGAGGTTTACAGTCAGAAGTCGTATTACCTCGCAACTGCCGCTACAAAAGTGTTTATGAATCCACAGGGCGGACTCGAATTTAAGGGATTAACGGCTCAATTGATGTTTTTTAAAAATATGCTCGAGAAACTGAACATTGAGATGCAGATCTTCCGTCACGGAAAATTTAAAAGCGCCATTGAACCATTTATGTTAGATAAAATGAGCGATGCTAACCGTTTGCAAACGGAGGCTTATATTGGATCTATCTGGAATTCGATGTTAAAAGGCATTTCTGAATCACGTAAAGTAAGTATTGATCAGTTAAATGATCTTGCCAATAAATTAGCGATAAGTTTACCGGAAGACGCTTTAAAAAACAAATTGGTGGATGGTTTATTGTACGAAGATGAAGTAATGGACCTGATGAAAAAAGATCTGAAGATAAAAGAGAAAGAAAAAATTACTTTCGCCGAGTTAACCAAATATCATAAAAGCAAAGGAAAAAAAGAAGATGGCAAACTAACCAAGAAAGGAAAGATCGCAATTGTTTACGCCATTGGTCAGATCCAGGGTGGAGAAGGTGATGAAGAGACGATAGGAAGCGCGCGTATTTCGAAAGCTATTCGCGACGCGCGTACCGATAGTACTATTAAGGCGATAGTATTACGCGTTAATTCACCGGGCGGAAGCGCTTTGGCAAGTGAAGTGATTTGGCGTGAGGTTAACTTGTGTAAGGGCGTTAAACCAATTGTGGTATCGATGGGTGATGTAGCGGCGAGCGGTGGCTATTATATTAGTTGCGCAGCCGATAAAATTTACGCGCAACCAAACACCATTACCGGTTCTATAGGTGTATTTGGTATTTTACCTAATGCTAAAAAAGCCTATGCCGAGAAATTAGGAATAACCGTTGATACCGTTAATACCAATAAACATAGTGATGTTGGATCGATCTTACGTGGTGTAACCGATGAAGAACGCAATTGGATACAAGGCGGCGTTGAAAATATATACGATGTATTCATTACCCGTGTGTCTAACGGCCGTAAAATTGATAAGAATATGGTGGATAGTATTGGACAGGGCCGAGTGTGGAGCGGATCAGACGCGATAAAAATTAATTTAGTGGATGAATTAGGAGGGGTTGACGCCGCAATTGCTTATGCCGTAAAAAAATCGGGCGTAGGCGAGGATTACCGTCTGGTTGAATTCCCAAAACAAAAAGATCCGTTCGCGAAATTATTCAATAAAGGCGAAGATGAAATGGAAAGCCGTATTATTGGAAAGAATTTAGGTGAGCAATACAAATATTTAAAGGTGGTTAAGAATTTGATCGATCAAAAAGGCGTTCAGGCAAGATTACCTTATGATATGATCATTGAGTAAGGTATATAATTGGTAAAACGAATAGTTATTGGGGAATAGTTAATACGACGAATTCTCTAATAACTATTTTAAGAACCTTCTAATCTAATTGAGCGTGAAATTTCACAAGGGTTTCGCGGTCTTTAAGCGTAATATGTTCCCTGCTTATTTCAGCGATAGAAGTATCAAGAAGCGCTTCTTTCAAAAGAATATCAGCGTTGGTAGCAGGAAATTTTCCTTCGATAGCTTCCAAAAGAAATTCATAGTTAATGCGCGAATAATTCAATAACCGTAAAGCTACGAAGTCGAGCACCTTTGAATCATCATTTGAATAGTTGTTACCCATCACCTTAAAGATATATCAAAAATCCTGCCAATTGGTTTAATTTAGAC
>JBGASH010000150.1:0-7645 GCA_044229775.1 Bacteroidia bacterium | reverse complement strand
GGCTAACATCACCGATCTTAGTATTATATGCAGCTGTTTCAAATTGGTAAACCATGTCAAAAGCCGAGAAAAAATTAAGATCGCCTTTGTTATCAACCACCGAGGGATCATCGCTGGTTTTTGGAGCAATGCCCATAAATTTATCGTTACCTGCATTCTTATAATATTCGGCCAAATGTTTTACAGAATTGATCTTTGAACGTGATAGTGCGGTATCTCTTCCAAAAGCCGAATTCTTAACCAATTTTTCGTATTCGGTTATTTGCGCCGGTGTTGGCATTTTACCAAGTATGGCGCTTCTGATCAAATTTATACGCGTCCAGCACTCTAAAGTATCTTTAGGAAAATCGCCTTCGTTGCAACGAACTAAAATATGCGAAGCACGCACTTCGGTTTTCATTCGTTCGTAAGCTTCGGTAAGTAATGATTCGTTGGTGTTCTTATCAGTTAAATATGGTGCGGCCAGTTGTTTTCGATAACCACCTAATTCGGTTTTAAAAGTTGTAAGCGTATCTAAACCTAATGATTCCGCTTCCAATACTTTCATTTTGAACAAAGAGTACAGATCGGCATATTCTTTAACCGATTTAGGGTCGCCGGTATTCTTTGAATTATTTTTATGATACACATTTTCAAATTCGCTTTTATAAACCGGGGTATTTCCAACTGTCATAACCGTTGGATCATTTTGAGCAAAGGATGCGAACACCCCAGAAGCTAATATCGTAAAAACTGAAATTCTATTCATGGCATGTTTATTTTTAGAATGGCAAATTTAGGCTTTTAGTTTAATTTTAAAAGCATTTTAAACACAAATAAAGAGGGTTATTTGAAGATTTCGTTGAGTTTTTCTTCCAGCGCGGGCCCTCTTAAATTCTTTCCAACGATCTTTCCTTCTTTATCTACTAAAAAATTCTGCGGAATACTGGTAATACCAAATAACTTACCTACCTCGTTACCCCAACCTTTAAGATCGCTCACGTGATCCCATGTTAAGTTATCTTTTTGAACCGCTGCCAACCACTGATCTTTGTTCTGATCGAACGAAACACCTAGTACGGTGAAACCTTTTTCTTTGTACTTGTTATAAGCAGCTACTACATTGGGGTTTTCGCCGCGACAAGGTCCGCACCAGCTTGCCCAGAAATCAACCAAAACATATTTTTTTCCTTTATAATCAGACAGGTTTATGGTTTTTCCATCAGGCGTGGTTTGCGAAAAGTTGGTAGCAGGATATCCAACCGTAAAACCCTTCAAACCATCTAAACGTTTTTGCGCCAGCTTACCAAACTTGGTTTGCTTAACGGATTTATCAAGATAACCCACCAGTTCTTCCAGTTCTTCGATCGTTGTACTAGGATTGTTATATTCGAAATGAATGATGTATCCGCCAATAATTGATTTTGGATGGCTCTTTACAAAATCTTTTAACCCTTGCTTCACACTTCCCTGAAGTCCGTTAAATTCGGTTTGCGCTTTTTGCATTCCATTAGCATCACCTTTTGCCTGGGCCTCATTGTAATCTTTATAAAGTTGTTGTTGCTTCAATCCAAAACCACTCATTAAGGTGCGGTAATCCATATAATCTTTTTGCGTTGGCCCGCCTTTTACATTAGCGAAGGGTAACGAATCGGCGTTAGCGGTAACCGTATTTTTACCTCCATCAATAAAAAAAACAAGGTTGGGTTGCGCGTTGATATTATTTACCGCGGTGATCCAGTACATATTGGGCTCCTGCGTTTTTCCGTTAAATGTAAAAGCACCATTCACCACTTTTGCTGAGTCTGTAAAATCTTTATCATCCCATTTATGATGCATGTAAATGTAATTCGGAACATAATTCTTAATGGTTCCGTTAACGGAAAAAGAGGAAGCTTTTTGCGCTGAAATTGTACCGGCAACAATTAAACTTAAAATTAAAACAGGTGATTTAAACATGGTTGTTCTTTTAATGTGATTTTTACAATAGTAAAGATAAGTTTTTTTGTGTAATAGCTTCAACAAATATTATTCCAATGGTTCCCAAAAAAAATCGATTTATGATTTTTAACAAAAATTTACAATTAATACGGTACTTTTTCGAATGAATGGATCTCTTTTAGATCGATATTTATTTTTCCATTACCGGTTTCCTGTTTAATTGGAATAAACCTGGCCTTTTCTATGAATTCGACGGCCTTATAACTCATTCGTGAATAAACCGTTTGCGAATACGTATCGTTAATGGCTTTTACCAAGATAATAAGTTCAGTGTCGCGTTTAAGGATCTCTTTTATATCCACCCCATATAAAGGACTCGTTTCTTCAATGGGATGAACGATTGTCCAACTCATTGTTAAAAAATTTATTTTGTTTCGCTCTAATGGCAACGCAACAAATTCACGTCGGTTGGTTTCCGGATTTGAATATGAAAGTACCACGCTGGCTTCTATCTCAATTAATTCGTTTTGTTTGGTGTTGGCAATTCGGAACATGAGGCCGGTATGGTCCTTATAAGGCGCTATCAAAACATTTTCGCTATACAAGATCTCCGCTTTTGGTCGTGAAAAACGGCCATATAAAATACCGGTTGCTAAGGCAAAACCCAATAAACCCGTAAGCGATTCGATGGCGGCTATAGTACTAACAGCAGTGCTATCGGGATAAACGTGACCGTAACCTACTGTTGTAAGCGTTTGCGCACTAAAGAAAAAAAGATCGAGAAAACGGTCGGGCGCTGTACCCGCGTGGACACCCCCAAAATTATTGTATCCAAAAAAATAATACAAACAGGCAAAAATTGTATTGGTAAGAATGTAACTGACAGTGATCAAGAAGATAAGGTTACGCCAAGTAGTGGTAATTAACCAATGGTAGATGTCAATATTATCGAGCTTATTTAAGCCCTTTCGTTTAACATTAACTGTACCGTCCTTATTAAGGAAGCGAACGCTGGTTTCGTAGTTCTTTGTGCCAAAACCCAATTCGATATTCTCGTTCTTTTTATTCTTAGTACCAAACATATTAATTGTTTAATTTTGTGTTCGTATGCTCAAAGGTAAGATTTATTGGCTCTTATTATTATTTCCCGCCATTTTTATGGGTTGGTATTTTTTGAGTAAAAAAGAAAATAAACCAATACGTACCCTCGCTTATTTTGGACCTAAAAATGCTTTAAAAGTTAACGACACCACCTACCACACCATTGCCCCATTTTATTTTACCGATCAATACAATAAAAAAGTAACCGAAGAAACGGTGAAAGGAAAAATCTATGTGACCGATTATTTTTTTACCACCTGTCAGTCTATTTGCCCCATAATGAGTACAGACAGGTTTTAGAACGAGTGTATAAACAATTTAAGGACCGGAACGATTTTTTGATCATTTCGCATACGGTAGATCCTGAAAATGACTCAACCGCGCAGTTATTACGTTATGCTAAATTACACGGTGTTAACGATGATAAATGGCTGTTTGTTACGGGCGAAAAAAAACATTTGTACGAAATAGCCCGAAAAAGTTATTTGCTTAATGCGGAGGAAGGCAATGGCGACGCTGAAGATTTTATTCACACGCAAAATTTTGCTTTAATTGATAAAGAAAAACATATACGCGGGTTTTACGATGGGACGGATAGTTTGGAAATTAACCGCCTGATAAATGAAATAAAAATTTTAATGGACGAATATGCTTACAAAGAAAAAAAATAAATTCTTGTTGTTTTTTTTATTGTTAGCCTTGTTGGGGTTCTCGCAACACAAAATTGCCGTTTACAAAATTGGTGATCTCTTAAAGCGAATTCATAATAACAGCGACACTATTTATGTGGTAAATTTTTGGGCCACATGGTGCGTACCTTGCGTTAAAGAATTACCCGACTTTGAAAAATTTGACCGGCAGAACAAACCTGCTTTGGTAAAAGTACTTTTAGTTAGTTTGGATTTTAAAGAAAATATTGAAAAGGATGTGGCACCCTTCCTTGAAAAAAATAAATATGGCATAGAGTGTGTTTTATTGGACGAGATAAACGGTAATGATTTTATTGATAAGATAAATAAGAAATGGGGAGGTGCTATACCGGCTACTTATTTTACCACAAAAAATAAAACTAAAGAAGAATTTTTTGAAAAGAAGATAAGTTTAGAAATTTTGAATACCACTTTAACGGGTTTTGTAAAAAAATAAGGCGGTTTCTCCCTAAAACTTAAGCCTTTTGGCAATCAAGCTGTTAAATATTGCTTAAAGCGAAAATTTGTCAAAAAAACGCTGTATTTTTTTGTATCTTTGCTCGTTTATAAGTAAAACCTTTCGATGAGACAACTCAAAATTACCAAATCAATCACTAACCGTGAAAGTGCCTCTTTAGACAAATACCTCCAGGAAATCGGCCGCGAAGAACTTATTACTGCAGAAGAAGAAGTTCACTTGGCAAAACGCATTAAGGACGGTGATCAGAGAGCGCTTGAGAAGTTAACAAGAGCAAATTTACGTTTCGTTGTTTCCGTAGCAAAACAATATCAAAATCAGGGTTTAAGCCTTCCCGACCTTATCAATGAGGGTAATTTAGGTTTAATTAAAGCCGCTAAACGTTTTGATGAAACACGTGGTTTTAAATTCATTTCTTACGCCGTATGGTGGATCCGTCAGAGTATTTTACAGGCTTTGGCAGAACAATCGCGTATTGTGCGTTTACCATTGAACCAGGTTGGTTCCTTGAACAAAATAAACAAGGCTTATTCTAAGTTAGAGCAGGAATTTGAGCGCGAACCAAGCGCCGAAGAACTGGCTGAGATCTTAGACCTGCCTATCGATAAAGTTTCTGATACCATGAAAGTGAGCGGTCGTCACGTTAGTATGGACGCCCCATTTGCTAATGGCGAAGAAAGTTCTTTATTGGACGTATTGATCAACCACGATTCACCTAAGGCGGATATGGGATTAATTAACGAGTCGCTATCAAAAGAAATTGACCGCGCTTTATCTACTTTAACAGAAAGAGAACGTGATGTGGTGAAATTATTTTTTGGTATCGGACTAAATCATGGTTTAACCCTTGAAGAGATCGGTGACAAATTTGACCTTACCCGCGAACGCGTTCGTCAGATCAAAGAAAAAGCCATTCGTCGTTTACGTCACAGTTCCAGAAGCAAATTATTACAACAATATTTAGGTTAATTATTAACCGAAGTTTTTAAGGAGCCGCGATTTAAATTGCGGCTTTTTTATTTTAAGAATGGTGATTATTAAATATTTCGTGTTTCGGGTTGCTTTCATTTATGGAATCAGCTTTACTCTTATAAAATAATGGTTTGTTTTTTCGGGTATTGTAGCTACATTTATATTCAAATTAACCAGAAACACATAACTCGGAACCGGAAATAACTTAATATTTAACCCGAAATAATTAATCGTCATGAAACATAAATTTTTTACCCTCCTCCTCCTCGCTCTTTATTCTTTTTCTTTTTCACAAAACACTTGTATGATAAATGAAAAGCAGAAGAAAATGTTTTGTTATGGCGGTCAAAGTCAGTACAGGGCGTGGTATTCTATTTATGAAAAGATCTCTAAGGATAGCACTACCGAAAAATCATTTGTAGTAGATGCCTCTAAATACAGCAAGGTGGTTGATTCGCTTACCAAAGCGGAATTTGTTCCTAACGCTAAAAAACAAAATGTTGGTGGTTGTAAAGTAACTGTAGAATTAATAGGTTTCAAATTTTACAGAACAGATAGTATTAAGGCAGGCGGAAAAGTTACCGTTGACAGTATTCGCGATGCCAGAATTAAAGTTACTATCACTTCCGAAAAAGAAAAAATAAACAAGACCAGGATCTACTCTAATAAATATACTCCGCTTACAAAAGCCAAGCTTGAGGAAAAACTTAAAAAGTATAAAGATTTTAAATTGAGTAAGTACGGCGCTACCGAAATATATGAATTGGAATTACAGTTCGGCAAAACATTTATGTTGACACCGGGTTCGTATTTCAGTCAGTTTGAATCGGCTGAAAGGGAATTCTTTTAGTTCTTCTTTTTAAAATTAAAAGCGTTTTCCAGCTCAGAAGTGATCTTGTATACTTCGCTATCCACAAATTTGGTATCAAACTTACAGGTGCCGTTGTAGGGCTTAATGATCTTCTCTATTTCTTTCTGAATAACAGAACAGTTATCATAAAATATAATTGTAAAATTACTTGCTTTTACTTTCTCCAATTCGTCATTTTCCAAAAACATCTTTAAATTCTCCAAAGTTGAGGTTCCGTTTACCTCTGAACAGATGTCCAATAAATATTCTTTCTTAGGAAAAAAGATCAATAGCAATAAATGCGAATAGTTTACTGTCTAAATTCTCTGGCAGTGCGAAGGATCCAAAACAAAAATATTCTAAAGGCCTGGTAGCTTTCACGAAGGTTGTACAGAAGGTATATAGCAAATCTAATTAATTTATAAATAGCTTTTACATACCCACCGGTGGGTATCTTGAATTGAAGGGTCAATGGTCGACGGTATTACAGTATTCATCGAAAAAACGGCAGCACTAAAAACTTTTAGGAAACTTTAATTAAATAATATTCTTGTTCTGTAATGGGAATTGCTACATCTTTATTATAAACCATTTCGCGAATATGGCTAAGGTCGGGAAATGTTTTAATGTCGAGCAAATTAATTATTTTCTTATTTCCTACGATCTGAATTTCCTCAAAACTATTTGACGAGATGATCTTAAAAAAATGCTTGTTGTTTTTATACTTTCGAAAGACCGGAAAGGTGATATCCTCGAACATTATACCAATTTAGTTTTTGGACATTTTTGTTCTTAAAAAAGTGATTATAATTGGTAAAACCGACAGACCAATTATACCTAAGCAAACCAGGTCGATGTGTTTTCTGATGAATTCCACTTCCCCTAACAGATAACCCGCGGTTGTTAAACTTCCTATCCAAAGCGCTCCACCTAAGACATCGAAGGCAAAGAACTTCTTGTAATTCATTTCACCAACGCCTGCCGCAAAAGGTGCAAAGGTGCGCACAAACGGCACGAAGCGTGCCATGATAATGGCCTTGGTACCGTACTTTTCAAAAAATTCGTGTGTTTTAGTAAGGTATTCTTCCTTTACAATAGGTTTGCTTTTAATTTTTATATGAAATACGCGCAATCCTATTTTTCGCCCGATCCAATAATTCGAATTATCACCTAACACAGCGGCCACAAATAATAAAGCTATTACAAAACCTAAACTTAAATAAGCTTCAGTTTCTCCGGCCTTTGGCACACAAAATAATCCAGCAGTAAATAACAGAGAATCGCCAGGTAAGAATGGCATCGCTACCAGGCCGGTTTCAACAAAGATCACCAAAAACAACACTACATAAATAGTAGTTCCGTAATTAGCAAAAAGCCAATCAAAATCGAGGTGTAAAATGTGTTTAAAAAGTTCGACCATTGGAATAAAGATGTAAGATTAAAGATTTATAAGCCAATTTCTTCAATGTAAGCAAGTATGCCACCCTTCAAATTATAGAGATTTTTAAATCCGTGCTGCGCTTCGAGGGCCTGAATAACCGTAGCGCTGCGCTTCCCGCTTCGGCAATGCACCACCACTTGTTTATCTTTCGAGATCTTATCCACGTGATCCATTATCTCACCCATTGGGATCAG
>JBGASH010000149.1:0-7704 GCA_044229775.1 Bacteroidia bacterium | reverse complement strand
AGCCCTTGAATACTATTTTAAAGGATTACAAATAGATGAAAAAATTAAGAATGAACAAGGCATTTCTTTTTCACTGAACAACATTGCACTCGTTTACGAGAGTAATGGCGAATATTCAAAAGCCCTTGATTACTTTTTAAGATCCGTAAAAATAAAAGAAAAACTTAACGACAAGAAAGGCATTGCTGCCTCGTTGAGTAATATAGGCATCATTCATAATAAACTCGGTGATTATGAAAAAGCATTGGATTTTGGGAACCGCTCGCTCAACATTTACGAAGAACTGCATAATGAACCGGGTATCGCTTATATTCTTGATAATATTTCTGAGATTTATTTGAACCTAATAGACACCTGTAAAAACGCGATTACCAAAGAACAGCTTAGCCAAAAAACATTAGCGTCACTCGACCGTGCTTTATCGATCGCCGAAATAATGAATGATAATGTACGGATCGCCTCACTTCTTAATAAAAAAGGGGCCATTTACATTGAGCAAGCTAAATTTAAAGAGGCCGAAAATGCTCTCATAAAAGCGCTCAACATTTCTGAAAAAGCAGGGATCTTAAATTTAATTTCAGAAAACAGTAATGCTTTAAGCGAACTATACTCCCGTTGTGGCAAAGACGAATTAGCTTTAAGTTATTATAAAAAATACATTACCTATAAGGACAGCATTTATAACGAAGCCAACACCCGTAAAAATGTTCAAGCGCAAATGAATTACGATTTTCAGAAAAAAGAAGCGGCCGCCAGATCGGAACAAGAAAAACTGGATGCCATCGCCATGGAAGAAAAAGAAAAACAAGCCATCATTAGAAATTTGTTTATAGGCGGGTTTGGACTTTTATTAGTACTTGCAATAATGATCTTTAGGGGCTACCGAAATAAACAGAAAGCCAACATTATCATTTCAAAACAAAAAGAAGAAGTTGAGCGTGCCAAACAGCTTATTGAAACACAAAAGCAGGTAGTGGAAGAAAAACAAAAAGAGATCCTTGATTCAATATACTATGCTCAAAGGATCCAGAAGGCACTTATTACTCCCGAAAAATATTTTCAGAAGCATTTAAATAAGGACCATTGATCTTTATTTAAGTTTATTGATAAACCCGTCTACTTCCTTTTTTGTATTTACCGAGAGAGAAATGGGCGTTGAACAAACAGCGTTGGTACACACAAACAAAGTAGGTTTACCCATGTCGGGATAATGTCCCGGCGCTTCCAGCTTCATTAATTTTTGCGGATGATAATATTTTGTCACTTCTTTCATCAGATCTTTTGTTTCTTGCGAATTGGGGTCAGTGCTTACCACCGTGAACAACAAATGGTGCTTTATTAATTTATTGATGGCTATGTTGTAATCGGCTATAAGTCGTTCCTCGTTCTTTAATATTTTATCTACACCCACTGCCCGCAAAGTAGCTTCAGCGCTTTTTAAAAGCTCTTCATCACCGGTTAGATCGCTCAGCTCAATTAAAAAACGCGCGAACAGGGCATTTTCGGCCAGCACTTTGGTAGCGGCTCTTTTTCCTCCTAAAGTTACCGGCATTAAATTGGTAGAATAAAAACCACCGTTTGTGGTATCAAATAATTGTTGTTGAACCACGTCTTTTAATTTATTGCACATGCTTAACCAATATTCATCATTGGTAAATTGGTACAACATTAACATTGCCAACGCGGCATGTGCCTGCGTTTTTAAATAGATCACATTCTTTTGCGCCGAATCACCGGGTAATTCACGCATCCGCTTGGTCACGTTTTTATTTTCTATAACGGTTTTAAACCAGCCTTCCTTTAAATAAGCTTTCTCAACTATCCTTTTAGCGGTTGACACCGCTATAGCCAGATCTTCGGGGTCTTGTTTTGCCTCGTATAATTTCAAAAATCCTTTTACGATCCTGAAATTGATATCGGTATATAACGTTCTATCTATTGGCGGCGCTCCCCATTTAGCGCGTTCCACCGCCGTTAGCGTAAAATATTTTTCGGGTTTAATTACTTTTGAATTATCGGCCAGATCAATGTATTCTTCCTGACTATTATAAAACAAACTATCATCCTTCGATAACATAGAGGTCATTAAATAACTTTTTATGAGTGTCGCTTCTTTTAACCATTTGGGATCGTTAGTGGCTTCATACGCTTCGGCATAGTTATGTAACACACCACCCTGATATTCGCTGCGTTTTTCGGGTTGTGCCCCGCTCCAATTTCTCCCCGAAGAACAACCAAAATAAACTCCGCCGCAAACACGGTCGCTGATACGCGCGTATTGATTCAGCGATTTGATGGCTTTTTTTAACTCGTTGGATTTTTTATTTACCTTATTTAACCAGAAACAATACTCAACGGGTTGGTACAAGGGAATTTTTAAAACAAATCCCCAGCCGCCGTATAAACTATCATAATAACTGTTCAATTGTTTATAAGCTTTGTTATTGAGTTCACTTAAACCTGAATTATCGGCAGGCTCTGAAGAAAAATAATCGTTGTTCAGAATTTCCATTTTTCCTGAACGGTACTTTTGTAAAAAATCGTTTAAGATAGGGATGAATACCGGAGGACGACGATTACCCTGATAACCCAGTAATTGATTTCCTTCCGAATCCAAAAAAATAAGCGCGGGCCATCCCCATTCTAAAAAACGGGCGCCAACATCGGGTTGCGCTTCTGCATCGGCTTTAATGGCAATAAAATTTCTATTGATGATGCCAATAACCGAAGTATCGGTATAGGTCATTTCTTCCATTAAATTACAAGCGGTGCACCATTCGGTACCAACATCTAAAAAAATAGGTTTTCCTTCGGCTTTGGCCTTTTTAAAGGGCGCCTCACCCCACGCCTGCCAGTTGATCACTTGCTTTTGAGCATTTAATAAGCCTGTAATAAAGATCCCTAAAAGAATAGTGTACTTTTTCATTAAAACGAAGGTGTTTCTTAAATAGACGATACAAGATCAATGACCTTACAACTAATGCGCTTCAATGATATCAGCATTGGCTGGCAGTGGGGCAAATTTTACAGGGTGTCCAAATACCACGTCTCTTTGTTTAGGGGTGACACTCTTTTTAAGAAGGCAATCATGTGCGATGGATTTTCCATCCGTTGAAAACAAATGCCCGTCACATGAAATGATCAGGTATTCTTTAGCGCCCAATTGATGATCGTCCACATGTATTTCCATAGGCACAAAATATTCTATACTTTGTTTGGCACCAAGCATGCTTAATTTTTTATCGTTGTATTTCTTCAACAAAAATTTGTTAACGGAATCGGCATGTGTTTTATATTCGCAATGCGCCCTTAATTCTCTAATCGCCATGCGAACGGTTGTATCATGCACACCATATTGATGCGGATAGAACGCGTCAAATTCATAATCCAAATAAACACCAATGGTTTTTTCGCTTTCATTTTTAATAATGAACTTCAACAAAAATTGTTTTGTCTTTTCGTTCTTATAAAGGGTCTTTTCAACGGTAGCCGAAACTAACTTTCCGGTGTACAGTATATGTGGTTCGTTGCCATCTTTTTTAAACCCCAAAGCAACAAAGATCAAAATTGAAAATAAGGATATGATAAGTGATCTCATGGTGTTGATCAATACTCTAATTTACTGATAATTTCTTCCAACTCATCCTGACTGGCCATAGTCAAACTCAATTTGCCGTCGGTTATAGGTACACGCACTATTGGAGCACTTATAATTGTACCGTTCACAATAAGACACATGGGTTTTCCCTGGCTACGCTCGGTCATTTCTTTCAACTTAGCAGCGGCCGCGGGTTTAAATTTAAATGTGAGCGCGTAAAATCCTTCATCGGCATCCTGCTTTTCGCGGATTACCGATTCAAACTGATCAAAAACGATAAAAGTAACGGTATCCACCTTAAAAGACCCTTCACTACCGGTGTATGGAAAACTTTTACCGGTTACACTCGTCTCGTATAATCCTCCTTGCTGGCCCTTTTTAATTGTAATGGCTTCCTGGTAGTCGCACGACAAAATAAGAACCGGCAGCAGTATGCAAATAATTTTATTGATCTTTTTAAGAAGCATATTCAAAGATAACAAAAAAGACTTTTCCTAGTTCTTAAATTTAATGGAATTCATTATTTGATCGAAGTTGGTCTCGACCGAATCGGTACCAGCATAAGAAATATTGAATTCATAATATTTATACGGAAGATGCACACTTTTAATGAAATAATTTTTGCTCCAGCCTTTATACACAATAATATCCAAACCCCTGAATTTAGAAATTCCCATTGCAGTGAGTTTAAAATCCCGCTGACCCGAAAAATTCTTCACTAAATTATTTTTAATGGAGTCGATCTTAATACTCCCATAAGAGGCCGTGTCTTTTACATATTTTGTTTCTACCAAACCGTAAGAATAGATCTTTCCGTCTTTATTAAATTGTCCGCCCACGGTTGTTCTTACCGCTAAAACCTCCGAGCTATCTTTAGCCGAATAAACAAGATCGTGACGCTCCAATAAACTATCAGGCAATAACATTTCAATGTTTCCGGTAGAGAAACTCTTAAATACAACTACAGTTGAATCTTCTTGCGCCTTTTTTTGTTTTGTGCTTTGGGTACTGCAGCCCGAAACTAAAAGCACAAAAAAACCGATAATAAATACAGATCTATTACCGGTTCTTTTTATAAAAAATCTATTTGTCACAAATTATTGTTTCACAATTAATTTTGTTTTAAAGGTTTCGCCGCCTTTTTGTAAGATGATCATGTACACACCCTCCGAAATACCATTAAAGTAGATCAAATGGGTGTTCTCTCCCGCCACGGCAATGTTACTCTCTTCACGCACTTCTCTTCCAAAAATATCTACCATCTTAACCAAATAATCACCGGCATTTTTTACCGTAAACACTAATGTTACTTTATCATTGGCAGGATTCGGATATATATACGCGTTCTTAGAAATTCCACCTCCTACTTCTTTAATTCCCACGCAGGCATTTACTGTAATAAATACCGAATCGGTTTTAGAACAACCAAAAGCGTTGGTCACCTTTACCGAATACCAGGTACTGCTGGGTGGATTGGCACCAATAGAAGCATTGGTTGATCCGGTGCCCCACAAATATGTTCCGGCACCACCGGCAGTTAAAGTAACGCTGTCGCCTTGACAAATTGAAGTAGGGCCGCTTACCGACCAGTTTACAGTATTTACCGTTACAGTTGTTTGTTTCGTGCCATTACAACCATTTGCGTCGGTTCCGGTAACCGAATAAACGGTAGTAGTAGTGGGTTTAACCGTTATAGTAGAGGTGGTGGCGCTATTGCTCCATACATAACTAACTCCACCGTTACCGGTTAAAGTAGTACTGTCGCCCGGACAAATACTTAACGAACCCGTAATGGAAATAGTTGGAAGAGCGTTCACGTTCACGGTATAAGTTGTGGATGTGCTGCAACCATAACCATTGGTGCCATTAACCGAATAGCTGGTGGTGGTGGTTGGTGATACTATTACCGAAGTATTGGTAGAAGCGTCGAACCAAACATAGGCCGTGCCTCCACTAACACTAAGTGTAGATGAGCTGCCCGAACAAATTGGATCATTGGCTGTAACAACTAAACTAGGTAAAGGATTTACAACCACTGTTACCTGATTCACACCAGGACAAGGACCAGAAATGGTAGTGTAAGAATAGATGACCGATATTGGACTCGACGTTACATTATTTAAAACTTCATTAGGGTTTGTACCCTGTGGAATGGTTATGGCCGGGTTACTTATTCCACCAACAGCAGCTCTGGTCCACGAAAAAGTTGGACTGCTAGACGTACTGGTTGGTTGATAGGTGAATGATTTGCCGCTGCAAATAGCCGGAGGTGATAACGTGCTGCTAAGTCCCGGATACGGATTTAAGGTCCATGATTTAGAAGCATAACCATTCGCAGTAACTACAATAGAATAGGTCATCCCACCAGGTAAATTGGCCGGAAGATCAAAATAAACCGAATCAACCAAACTACCGGTTTGTATATCGGTTCTGTTCCAGTTATAACTACGAGCATAATAAACATTAGACCCATTCCACAAACGGAACACAGGAAAATTGGTGTTCATTTGCCAATCGTCTCCGTAAATCGCACCTTCTGAAATACCGTTGAACAACAATCCAGTTGCCGAATAGGTTTTACAGGAAACCTGTGTTATGGTGTTGATAGTTGGCACCCCAACGGCAAGCTGAGAACCAACGGGGGTATACACATAATAAACTGTGGATCCGTTTCTACAATACATCACTTGACCATTTGGCAAACAAAGAAAATTATGTACGTACGCCGGATTAGATAAAGTTAAAGCGCCCGTTGGAGCATTTATTTGTGTAAATAAATTGGTAGTGTAATCGAATTCAAAAAAAGAAGTAGGCGACTGAAAAACATTTCCACTTATTGGAGAGGGGGTACCTACGCAAAGAATTTTTCCATTGATCATCATAGCACCACCGGCATCAGGACAACCACCATTATTTGGCTGATTAGGGCCAACTGACCATGTACCCGGTGCATTTGTACCCGAAGGAGTATAGTAGGCTGTTTTATTTGTGGAGCCCATGAACCACGAACGGCCATCAGGTAATTGAAAAGCCGGTCCAGTTTCCAATCCAAAGCCATCATATAATTGAACAGGAACTGTTGCATCTGCAGTCCATGTATTAGAAGCAGGGATATAACGTTCAGATGTAGTAGCACCGCGATCCACCATTAAAATACTTTGATCCTTTTGTTTGATCCAAGTTGATTCGTTATGAATACCTATGCAGGTTGGCCCTGGTATATACGTATTGTTGATTGGATTGTAAATAAGAGTGTTCTTTAAACTTCCGTTCACTAAAGCCTGCATCACTCTGCCATCTGGAAGAATTTCTGAATTAGCATCACTCACAAAAGAACCGGGAGCAGGAGTAGCGGTCCAAGAATTTGTAACCGGATTATATACTTCACCCTTTGATCCGCCAGTTCCATATTCGCCTCCGCAAACATAAACACGACCATCTTTTAAAACCTGGGTAGCGAAATACAAACGTGTATCAGCCATTGGTGCCGGTGTTGACCAGGTTCCGTTAGCATAACTTCCGTTAATATTAGGAGTAAGGATATTCCAGATGTTACCATAACTGGCACCTCCCGCACTGGTCTTACACATTACCCTCCCGTCGGACAACAGGAACATGAACCCACCGTTTGAATTAGGAGCGAAATTGGTTACCTGAGTCCAAGTTCCGGTTTGGGCGAAGGTGTTTATATTTAATAAGAGCAATAATAAAAAACTTACTACTACCGATTTTTTTGTGTGCGAAGATTCTAAATAAAGTAAAGGTTTTTTCATTTTAGCTGTTTTTGGATGTTAGTTTTTAGCAAAAGGTATCGCTTTTTATAGGACAATAAATCTAGCAAATCGCCTTTACAAAAGCAATATGGCACTAAGTAATTTGAAGGGTTTTGGTCGGTACGTTTAAGTAATTCGTCGGATTTACGCGGATAAAATGACGAACACGTATATTAATGGTGATAAATTGAACGAAATAATTGATCTAAACGATCAAACGGCGGCTTCTAATCCTAGCCCTTTTTTCTTTAAAAGACCGGTGATGTTTTTTCTTTCTTCTGGACTTGGATCTGAAATGATGAAGGCGAAGACCTTGAATTTTTCAACTATCTT
>JBGASH010000148.1:0-7729 GCA_044229775.1 Bacteroidia bacterium | reverse complement strand
ATCACTGAATTTAGAACCGCCGCAACCACCACTCAGATACCGGAATCCAACAATGGTATCAGTAGGTGTTTTTACAATTTGAATAACAACCACGATCTCATTTTTTCGCGGCCCTTCTAAAGAAAGTGAAGTTGGACCAACATAATAAGCCAGTTTAGGTAAGAGCATATTATAGGGACTTATGCTTCTCGATAATTTTTCGCCGTAATGATGAATGGCGGTTCCATTCATTGTTTCTTCATAGGTTGGAAGGCGGCCATTTACAGCGGGTGTTTTATCCCAATATTTTAGATTGATAGGAGGAAAAAATTTAATAGCGTCGGGACAATTAAAACGCGAAATGATCTCGCCGTTGTCGTAAAAGCCCTTGGTGTTATTGTACTGCTCAGCATTGGATGCGGTTATGGATTTTTTCACTGCAGGAGCGAAAGGGTTCTTTGTGGCAGTAGTACTTTTGTCAGAGCAAGCCTGAATAGAGATCAAGCAAACAGTTACGAGTGAAAGGTTTTTAAATGTAAGCATGGTCATTAACTTAGAAATAATTATTTTATTAGCAACCACCTTTTGGCTGCTCTGGTTTTTGTTTAAGGAATTTCATTATTTCATCTTTTGCCGTTACCGCGTTAAAGGTATGATCGTACCAGTAATCAATTACTTTTTCGTTCTTGAATTTAATGATACTCACATATTCCGATCGGCCTATGCCGCCAACATAATAGGCAAGGAGGGCAATTTGTTTGCCGGCACCAAAATAAACAAGTTGTTTATTAGGTATTTTTTTTGGTTGCATTTGCTCAGGAACAAACGCATCACCCGATTTTTTGTTTTCACCCTTTATCTCATAAAGCGAAACACACCCCGATTGCCATTCTTCATTGGGATTAGCTATGTCAAATTTTTTGTCGCTTGAAATATCGTTCAAAAATGCTTTGATAAAACCGGGAATTTCTTCTTTCGTGTTTTTCAAGGTAAGGTTGTCGGCTTCCAGATCGGCCAGAAGTGTTTTTTTGTTTTTGTCGGTTAAAACGATCAAATTATTTATTTTATATTTTCCATCAACAATCGAAATACTATTGGTGTTTTTTTGTTTTTTAACCGGTTTTGATTCCTGATCGCTAATAGAGTTTACCGATCTGCTACAGGCAGAAAATGTGATCAATAGCACAGCAATGGCTATTTTAGTAAGCGTGTAAGAAAATTTAAATGTCCTCATGCTTTTTTTATGGAAGGTATTAATAACACACGAAGATCGCGAGGCAATTAGGAAAGTTTAACAATTTTAGCATTTGACCCGACCAATGTGTTAAATTGGATCCTTTATTCAGAGAGTTATTTTGCCGGTAAAACAACCATCTCATCAAAATAGGTTTGGGCATCGGCTTTGGTCCAAAATCCAACCTTGCCTACTTTCTTTAAGGAATTATCGTTTGAATCTACCAGTTTTTCGCCATTGACCCAACAAATAACATGTTCTTTATTCGCTTCAACACTTAACGTATACCATAAACCCATTCCGCTCTTAAAAGAGGTATTTTTTATAAGTGCTCGGACCCCTTTTACAACTTTAAAAAAAACAAAGTTGCTATCCAAAGGATCGAATCCCGCCATATAATAATTCATGTTATCAAGGAACCTCCAAACCAAACCACCTCCAATATTTTTTCCACCGGTGAGTAATTTTATTTTTGCCGTTAGGGTCATGTTTTTGCAAGCCATTTGAGTGGTGATGATATTAAAACAATCGCCGGTATTCTTGTTTTGCTGTGTTACCACGTAATTAACCTTATCGTTATAAACGATCCAATTAACCGACTGATCACAGTTATTATTTTGCTGATTAAAACCTGTGGGAATTTTATCGGTTGTTTCACCATCAAAATCAAGTAAGGTATCATGTTTGAAAAACAATTTTTCATTAGGAAAAGGATCGTCGCTGTTCCCAAAAACCAGCAAAACAATAATCGCATAAATAAAAAAAAGTAGTTTCATGTTTAAACTCTCATCACCAAAGTTCGTAATCCAAAACAGTGTTCTCCATCCTGTACGTAGGCGTTTGTTTTCCGTCCGACAACTTGTTTACTTCTTCGCCAACGTATTTTTGTAATTCGCTTAAGGTTATTTTTTGATCGTGATTATTATCGGCTTTCAATTTTTGCATTCCTTCCAATAAGCAATGGGTAAATAAACCGTTGTTCCATTTTTCACCTTCAAATGCCGCTTCGGTACCACCGGCCGAAGAAATAATAGTAGCCCCGGTGTTTTGCCGCAGATCCGAAAAAATGGCTTTCGACATTTCCATGGCAGTGCTTTGGGCAAAGCTGCTGCCTGCCAGTTTTACTGTACGTGTACTGTCTTTTTTGGTTTTCTTATCGGGATTACTATCAACATTAATATCGTCTTCGTCCACCTCTCCACTAAAACACGCGTCAATGAACATTAATTTTCGAGTAGGCTTCATGCCCTTAAATAATTTTTCAAAACTGTTATATGCTACCGAATTTATCTTAGGATCGCTAAAATCAGTATAATAGGTAGGAAAATAATAACTGAAATCGGTATCCAAATAACCGTGTCCTGCAAAAAATACCATCACCACATCGTTAATGCCAGCTTTCCCAAAAAAGTCTTTCAAAGCGTTTACAGAATCGGGCGCAAAGGATTGGTTAAATAATTTTTTGATCTGGATTTTTCCGAACGATTTCGAGTTCGACATAGCATTGGCCACATCACTCGCATCCTTAACTGCATACGCTAAATTAAAATCCTTATCCTGAAATTTTTCACTCGCAATTACTACTAAGTACAAATCGGGCTTTACAATGTTGGTGTTGTTAAACAATCGGGCAATATGCGGACTCTCAAGTCCAGCTTCATCCTTCACAATGAACTCAAAGCGGTTAATGCCTGATGAGGCTTCTAAAGAAAATGTTTTATCGTATTTAGAACTTTTTTCGGGTGGAATATTTTCTGAGAACACCAACGTACCATTGTTGTACACGTCTAATTTAACCAATTTGCTTTGCCCTTTGTTTACGCTCAGTGAAAAATTGACCCATCCCTGTTTTTCTTCTTTCATCTTAACATATTGCATGCTCGGTAAAGCCGAAAAATTAATATTGCTGGTTGGTTTAAGTCCTAGAACCTTCATGCGTTTTAAATACGCCGTTTCATAAGCATGTATTAAGGCGCTGTCGCTGCAACCAAATGCCCGCAATACATTGTGTGGCTGGTTAAGATATGCGTCAAACTGTTCGAAGCTGAAGATCTCCGATTGCGATTTAAAGCGGATATGCTTAATGAATTCTTTAGATCCCATATAATGCAGATCGGAAGTTATCATAAAGAAATTATCATTAGCGGCATTCGCCAACTGACCAATTATCTTTTTGTTTTTAAGATCTATAAAAGTGGTAAGTGAGCTACTTGGACTGTTAATGATCAAACGTGCGCTTTCTTCTATAAAATAACATTGCGCATTAATGAAGTTTAATTCGCTTAGATCCATTAATTCATCCCCATTATCATCATACACTTTAAAAAACTTGCCATAGGGTTCGTACAATGCAAAATATTTACCATTATCGCTTGTAAAGTGAAAGGCCACTATTGTGGTATTAGTGGATAGTGTTTTTTGTTTAATGACTGCGCCGGTTTCGGTATCAAATTCACTGTAAACCGTTTCTTTTTTGTCGTTATAATTGGTGATATCATATTTTACATACCAGGCTGCAAGTGTTTTCCCATTGTTCTTTAAGCGTGTATCATATGGCATATACGATTCAAAAAAATCTTTTACTATTTCTTTTTTTGCGATATCAATTTTAGCGAAGGCATTTGTTGGGACTTCTGTTTCGTAACCGTTAAAGGATTTTTTCTTTTTGATTTGAGCCATACTATAAACAAATTTGTTGTCTTCGCTCATTATTAAACCGGAAGTTACCGACCAGGCTGTATTTTCATATTCTACTTTTTTGGTTTTACGATTAACGATCTTATAACCGGAACCTATTGGCACGTAAACCAGATGTTTTGTAAAATTAATGCCGCTGTACATATTGCTCATGGCCAATGTAAATAAGCCGTCGTATTTTTCTTCGGCCAAGGTTTTAAGATCGATGATGTGAAGGCTGGTATTATCACAATAGTAGTATTCGCCGTTAACGCAGCCACTAAGATTGGCTACTATGTTTTTTTTAATGACGCGTGTATATTTTTTTCGGGCGAGATTATAAATGTTAAGATTGTAGTTGGGGTATTTTTTTCCGGAATTAACAACGGCTTCCGAATCATTCAAAAAATAAACACCATTAACAACTGAAGTATCGCTCCCAGAGATATCCTTTATTTCGGCATGCTTTGTAAAGTTACTGAGGTCCCAAATAAATGCCGAACTGGTACCAGACGTATACATCCATCGTTTATTTTGACTTATGCTTGTGCGATAGATAGCCAATCCCATAGGCACGTGTTCCGAAATGAATTGGAGTTTGGCCGGATCATAAACCCTAAGTGATCGGTAACTAAAATAACCATTTGTAATTAGACGTTTACCACTTCGCGAAAAGCGCATACTCATAAAAAAGCCGGGAGCTTTTTTTACGGGCTTCTGAGTTTTCAGGTCAAGTAACGTGAAACCGGTTATAGTTCCGACTGCTATTTGGGTAGTTCCTGGATAGAATTCCACATCGTAAATATAATCGTCCTTAAAATTTATTTTATCGGGTGTTGCCAGCGAGCGGGGCTTTCTCAAATATTGACGGGTAGAAGGATCGGCATTTGCCCAGGTATTGTATTTATCGGGAACCATTATTTCGTAAGTGATTTTGTCGGTTTCCAGATTCTGAATAAACACATTATCGGTAGTTGAACAAATAACCAACGAATCGCGCGTTTTCATTTTTACCGGATAAGCAATATCGTTAAGTAGTAATGTTATTTTGCTGAGATCGGTTAACGATTGTCGGTATAAGGATGTAAGTGTGCCGGTAGATTTTGCCAGTATCACTTCTTGTTTTTTAGCGTAGGGCGCGGCATGGATCACGTAATCGGTGTTAGGAAAAGAAAAGGTATTAATGACTTTTTTAGTATCAAAATCGTATAGCAAGGTAAAAGCACTTACGCAAACATAAACGGTATTTCCCTTACCGGTAAAAAAACTTCCGCTAATGGGCAAGGCGCCATAATATTCACCCATTGGTAACCCCTTAATTAACTCTGCGGTGGTTGTTTTAAAGACGAGTTCCAGTTTACGGTCTTTAAAACTAAAAAATAGTAATTCGTTATTGGCGCTAACCATGATTAGGTCGCCGGCTGCATTCACCGAAAGGTTCTTGGCTAAAAAAGGCAATTCGGCCTCGTCAATTATTTCGGCAGTTTCGGCATTAAAAACTGAGAGGGCGTTGGCACAAAGAACAAAATGTTCATCGTCGGGGAGGAACTGAACAAAATCACCATAATTGTAGCCCAATTCCTTTGGAACGATGATCTTAATGTTTTTAAGTTGTGAAAAACCTGAAATTGAAAGGCAGAGTGAAATATAAAAAAGTAATTGTTTCATCGAAGGAAACCGCTATTAAAAATTAAACTCTTATGCCTATCACTAAAACATCATCCAATTGTTCAAAATTACCCTTCCATTCGTAAAAATAATTCTCAAGGGTCTTATATTGTTCTTTCATTGGTTTTTCAGCAATGGAAAGAAGCATCTTTTTAAAATTCTTAGTAGTAAGTTTTTTATTTTGGTCGCCTCCAAACTGATCGCTAAAACCATCGGTGTACATATAAATACAATCGTTTTTTTGAAGCGGAATGCTGGTGTTGGCAAAGATCCGGTCGTCGGCAGTATAACCACCAATTGCGGCTTTTGTAGGAGCAAACTCCAACGCTTCTTTATTGCGAACCAAATATAACGGTCGGTTGGCCCCGGCATATTGAAGTTCCATGTTTTTTAAATTGAAAGAACATAAGACCAGATCCATACCGTCTTTATTCTTATTTCCTTCAATGTTCTGACGCAATCGTTGTTTAAAAGAAAGGTTAATGTGTGATAAGATCTTAGCGGGTTGTAAAATACCACGCTCTACAACGCTGTTATTAAGTTCGTAGCTCCCGATCATACTCATAATAGCGCCGGGTACACCATGGCCCGTGCAATCGGCGGCGGCAATTAAAATACCGTCTTTTGTTTTATTGAACCAGAAGAAATCGCCGCTCACTACGTCTTTCGGCTTATATAAAATGAACATTTCAGTGAAATGCTGTTCAATATCGTGGTAATCGGGTAAAACGGCCGATTGAATATTTTGGGCGTAATTGATACTGTCCTGAATTTCCTTTTTTTGCCATTCGATCTCGTTTTTTTGCTGTTGTAATAATTTATTGGCTTTTTGTTTTTGTTTGTAATTACGAAACACCACTATCAAAAACAGACTTATCACACAAAATCCTCCAATTAAAAAATTGCGGACAATAGCTTGCTCTTCTGCTATACGACGAGTATTAGAGTCTTTTTCTGCTTGTATTAATCGTCGGTCGCCTTCTTCTTTTTCAAATTTTAGTTTCGCGTCCAGTTCGGTAAGTGCTCCTTTTTGTTCCGACTTTTCGGCGCTATCCTTATAAATAATGAAATTCTTATAACATTTTATGGCCTTAAGATATTCTTTGTTCTCGGCATATACCTTACCTCCTAAACGACTTCCCCATAACATACTTAACAGATCTTTTGTTCCGTTAACCGTGTCAAATAAAACATCCAGTTGTTTAGCCGAGCTTTTGTAATCTTTTGTTGCCGCGTACACATCGGCAATAAAATATTCGACCAGCCATTTCCGTTCGCGGATCTGCCGTTCACTAAAAAGATCATGCGCTTTTTTGTAATAGTACATAGCGCTGTCGTAATTCTTCATGTTACGATAAATATTTCCTAAATAACGATACGAATCAGGATAACCATAATTGTCGTTGGCTTCCTTAAAATAATGCGAACTTAAATGGCGGTAATAAACCGCGCTGTCGTATTTCTTTAAGGCACCATATGAATTTCCTATCCACCCTGAATATTCGCCCAGCGCAGAATAATTCTTATTTTTTTTCTTAAGATCGGCGTTATAGGCATAAATAAAATAGGTAAGTGCAGTTTTATGATCGCCATTATTAAAACTATACCATCCAAGTAAATATTGGGCATCCGTTAAGCCATCGCGTTCTTTGGTCTTACTATAATATTCCACCGCTTTCTTTTGTTCGGCAATGGCTTTATCAAGCATGCTGTAACTTAAAAAAATATTACCTCTGAAATAATGAGCACGTGCTAAAGTAACAAAGTTAGAATCACTTTCGCCGAGGCGGATCATTTCCTGACAAATATTAAACGCTTCAAGTCCTTTACCATTACCAGTGTAATATTGGATCTTACGCGCCAACAATTTTTGACCTAGTTCGTGGCGATTCGTTTTTAGCGCCAGGTAATAACCTTCATCCAATAATGGTACCATGGTATCAAAACGAGGATTGGGCCACGAATGACTAAAAGCTAAAATACTTTCGGCCCGTGCCGAGTCAGGAACATTTTTTTTCTTAAGAATAGCTATTATAGAATCGGTAGCAGGATTTTGCGGAAAAGCAATCCTGCAAATAAGTGTCAGTACAACGAATAATTTTATTTTTAACAGTAAGTTCATCAATTGTTTTCTAAAAGTGCGTCGTAGACTAAATTTGGCAATGTAATTTT
>JBGASH010000147.1:0-7730 GCA_044229775.1 Bacteroidia bacterium | reverse complement strand
CGTAAAGGCTCGATGCCATAAACATATGGCTAATATCGGCGCGGTTGAACCAAATAGAAAGATCTAGTTGTGAGATATGACAAATAACAGCGGCAACGGCCAGTGCCACGCCCCATACCATATTTTTACTTAGCGTGGAACGTGTTTTAGAATAATTAATAGCTTCCAATACCGTAACCATGATCACTAAACCAAAAGCCGAATGAATTTCGATGACCACAAAAGATCGGAATACAAATACCGACACCAATGCAAGAATGATCTCAGCATAATTAAAATAAAGCAGGGTCTTAAATAAACTTTGATTTAAGAGAGAACGGGTATTATACAGAACGGCCAGTTGTGCGAAACCAACCCCGAGGATGCCGAAGAGCCAACCAAATATTTTTCCATGGGTGCCAAATTCGTAATTGAAAGCGTGCCCCACAATTCCCGAAAAAAAAGTGGATAAACCGGTAAGAAGAAAAAAATAACGGTAATAATGAATTTGTTTTAAAGCTCCCTCCGACCGGGTGTTTAAAAATCCCATGATACCGACACCGGCAACAATAAGATCAGTAAAGCTGCTGATGGGTTCGTCTACACGCAAACCAAAAATATATATACTTGGATTATGAAAGTCGGTCATATTAATTGCTGTTGCTAAGTTGCAAAACCGATTGGAATAATGCAAGGTCGTCGAAGGCAATAGGCTTTAAACAATTCTTTACTTTCTTTTTAAGTAATGCCGCGGCAGTGGCATCACCCATAGCAATGGCCTTAAAATGGGGTAACCATTTATTTTTCTCAAAAAAAGCTTCCACGTTGCTGGGGCTGGTAAATACAATAATGTTTGTTTCGGGCGAAATTTCAATGCTGTGTTTTAAAGTAGCGTATACGGCTAAATTTATCACGTTCTCTCTTTTGGGGAATTGCCATTGTATGCTTTGCATACTTTCGCGGGCAACCGGAAATAGAACTTTAGCACTGCCAACGCGTGAAGCAAATTGTTTTCCCACCAATTTTGTATCAGTACTTTGCCCAATGAAATCGGCACGAAATCCAAACTGTCGGAGTTCCTGTGAAGTGCCGGTGCCAACGCAACCTATCTTAACGTTCTCAATTTTCGGTTTTTGATCAAAAAAGTATTTTACTGCGTGTTTGCTGCTAAAAAATATCCATTCGGTTTTAGGCAGCTCTTTAATGGTGATCTGTTTGAACTCGATAAGACTTTTTCCTTCCACTTTAAAATTCAGCTTATTTAAAGCGCGGTACAAGTAATTCTTATCATTTAAATTACGGGTAACAAATACCGAACGGGGTTTTATATTTTGAACGTGCTCTACAATGCGTTCAGGCAGATCATCGGCGAGGTACGTTTCAAAGTACAGTTGTTTAGGTTGTGTATCCCAACTATCAGAAATGCTTACCCAGGTCTTAAATTTGTAGCGATCGTCTTCATCCAATTCCCGCTCACAATAGATGCCCAGCGGTAATTGACAGCCCCCGTCAAAAAGATTGAGTACGCGTCGCTCAATATTGGTTTGAATTAAAACATCAATATCACTTATTTTATCAATGATATTGAGAAGATCGTCGTTGGTTTCTTTAATCTGCCAGGCTAAAACACCCTGAGCTGGTGCCGGAACAAATTCGTAAGGTGATAAACGTTCTTCGTGAAATTCGTCCAGATCAAGTTTTAAGCGGGCTGGTCCGGCTTGCGCAATAAGAATAGCATCGTAATTTTTTTCGGCCAGTTTTTTTATGCGGGTAGGAACATTGCCGCGCAGGTCTTTTATCTGTACGTCGGGTCGGAAAGCGAGCATCTGCGATTTGCGGCGAGCCGAGGAAGTTCCAACAATAGCGTTCTCTTTTAAATTGAATTTTTTTGTTTCGTCAACTGCATCTTTTCTTATCAATAATAATTCCGAAGGGTCTTCCCTTAACGAAACACCAGCGGTAATTAAACCATCGGGACTCACGGTTTGTAGGTCTTTAAGGGAGTGTACCGCCAGATCTATTTTTCCTGCCAATAATTCTTCCTCCAGTTCTTTGGTAAAAAAGCCTTTCCCCTCGAGTTTATCAAAGGAAGTATTCCACTCCTGTGAAGCGTCGCCGGAGGTGGCGATAATTTTTATCTCTACCTCGCAGTTTTGTTTTTCCAGTAAGTCTTTAGTGTAATTGGCCTGCCATAAAGCGAGGTCGCTGCCGCGCGTTCCTATAATTATCTTTTTCACGTTGCTTTCTTAATCTTCTTTTTTACTTAGTAAGGCCTCTTTAGCCGTTTTCATGGCAACGGCATTATATTTTTTTTCTACGTAAGTAAGTACCTTTTCGAGAACGTCTTTGCTTTTATCGTCGAGTGAATTGATCTCTTTTAAGAATACTTCATTCACGGCAAAATCTTTGATGGCTTTTACCTGTTTCGGAATTTCGCCAAATGCCAATTCGATCTTGCGTTCTTTATGCAAGGTGTAAAATTCGCGAAGTTTATTTTCAATGATAACCTGGCATTTTTCAATTTCTTTTTGGCGCAACATTAAATTTTTAGCGGCTTGTTTTTTCAGCGAATTGATATCAATGTAATGAATATTATGGTCAATTAGTACTTCGGCATTTACATCGGCTGGTAACGCTAGGTCAATGATAACCTTTTTGGTTTTATCGCCGGCCAAAAGGGCTTTATAAGAAATGTTGTTTATTAAGGTTTGTGTTGATGCGGTACAGGTAATTAGCACGTCGAACCCCAATTTATAATTTGGCAACTCAGTTAGAGGATAAGCTTTGCCGTTTAGTTTCTCAGCTAATTTTTCGGCCTTGGCCGGTGTACGATTGAATACGGTAAAGTTGGCGAATTTATGCTTTTGCAAATAATTTGCCATAGCCGAATTGGTATCGCCGGCGCCGATCATCACCACTCGCGCTTCTGTTTTTATACCCAGTTCCCGCAATTGGCGATAAGCTAATGAAACAATTGACACCGGGTTTTTTGCAATGTCGGTTCTTGTAAAAACATCTTTAGCGGTTTCAATAGTTTGTTTAATGAGTAAGCGCATAAAATCGCCGGTTAATCCAAGTAAATTACAAAGCTCATAGGCTTTACGTACCTGAGTAATGATCTCGCGCTCGCCGATCACTAATGAATTAAGTGAAGAAGCCACTTAAAATACGTGTTTAACCGCTGCTTCATCTTCAAAAAACTCCACGTCGTTGATCAGGCTGTTTAATTGCGTGTCGCTCAGTTTTGGGTTAATGGTTCTTAATAATTTTAATAAAAGGGTATGATCTATTTTGTTTGAACAAAGTAAAAAGAATTCCACCCGGTTACAGGTGCTTAACAACATCAGTTCCTCTAATTCAAAATTAACTTTAAGGGTTGGTAAAAAAGCTGATTGCGCTTCTTCGTTCAAATGAAGCAATCCAATATTTTCTAACGAAAGATGGTTGTGATTAAAGGATATTATTTTAAATGTACTCAACGGGATAAAGGTAAAAAAAGACCCACTTTTAATTGTCATTATAGTGTCATTCTGACTATTTAGATTTTGTATAAAGATTCAAAGAACAAGGAGTAGATAAGGCCTAAAAATTAACCTTTTTTGACTCACGTTCAATAAATAAGCCATTTGGAAAGAAAATGAAAAGTGTTAACTTTGACTTTAACCTTAGTTACTGTTAAAGATGAAGAAATTTTTACGGTTGTCACAAATGCTGTTTTTAGGATTCTTGTTACAAATGGCATGTACTAAAAATAAATTTGAAAAACCGGTAGATTCGGCCAGTCCGGTTGTTACCTGTGATACAGCTTCGGCACCTATGTCATACTCTTTGGATGTTAAACCGATATTAGTGGGAAACTGTGGTACCAACGGCTGCCATGATGCGGTAAATAAATTTGGTGGTTGGGATCTGTCCGCTTGTACACCCACAGCAGGTAATGGCGTTCAGGCTTGTGCCTTAACAAATAATCAACTCTTAGGAGCTATCACACACTCCAATAACGTAAACCAACCTATGCCAATTGGCGGTAAACTTCAGGATTGTCAGATAGCAAAGATCAGAACCTGGATCAGACAAGGTGCGCTGAATAACTAAAATATAATACTAATGAAAAATTCTATACTCGCCCTTTTATTTCTGGTTCCATTTATTTCGTTTTCTCAGGACGACGATATGATGAAGATCTTGAATGATAACACGGTTAAGGAAAAACAATTTACCGCTGCTACTTTTAAAACAACGCGCATCATTAATTTTCACACGCTTGAAACTGTAGGAAGACGCTCACTCGATTTCCGTATTTCTCACCGTTTTGGCGATATCAACAGTGGAGCCTATAATGCCTGGGGGATTGACGGTGGCGCCAGCATACGTTTGGGTTTGGAATACAGTTTCGACGGCCGCTTTATGTTTGGGATAGGCCGCACATCTTATGAAAAAATGGTGGATGGATTTTTAAAATACCGTTTATTAAGACAAACCGACGATAATAAAATGCCTTTATCGGTAACCCTTTTTTCGGGCGCTTATGAAACATTTGTAAAAGAACCTAATCAAGGTACGGGCCTTCCTAATTATTATCAATCGGTAACCGATCGTTTTTCTTTTGTGAATCAGATCATCATTGGCCACAAATTCTCCGAACGTTTTTCATTGCAAATCGCTCCAACCCACATTCATTATAATTTAGTGTATTCGCAAAGCGATGCCAACGACCTTTTTGTTTTGGCAAGTGCCTTACGTTTTAAATTCACCAAGCGCCAGGCTATTACTTTAGAATACGGTTACAGAATGACCAAGTATTACGACGATAAGAAAAACACCTACTACGACAGCTTTGGTGTGGGTTGGGAAATTGAAACTGGTGGTCACGTTTTTCAAATTCATTTAACCAATTCGTTTGGGTTGGTAGAGAATCAGTTTTACGCCTATACCCGTTCATCGTGGTCGAATATGGGCGTTCTTAGGATTTAATATTTCAAGAGTATTTACACTTTAAAAAAAATTCCTTCGTTGCAATGGCAATGGGGTAAGAATTATGAAAAAGATCAGTTTAGCAATAGCCTTATTATCTCTGGTATCAGTTAGTAAAGCGCAACACTACTTAGGAAAGAACACGGTTATTTCTTTTTTCTCGGCAGCCAAACTCGAGAATATTGAAGCAAAGAATGCTGTTGCTACTTCAATTTTAAACACCGCAACCGGTGATATTGTGGTGCAGATCACCAACACCGCTTTTAAATTTAAGTCGTCGTTAATGGAAGAACACTTTAACGAGAATTATATGGAAAGTAAAAAATTCCCGGTCTCAGATTTTAAAGGAAAAATAAATGAGAAACCGGATTATACTAAGGACGGAACGCAAGAAGTTACGGCCACCGGAAAAATAACCATGCACGGTGTTTCAAAAGATGTTACTTTAAAAGTGACATTAGAGATTTCTGGTAAAAAAATAAATGCCAAGTCGAAATTTAAAATTAAAGTAGCGGATTATGGCATTAAAGTTCCTTCTTTGTATGTAGAAAATATTGCTGAGGAAGTAGAGGTAACTTTAACTTCCGCTTTAGAGCCTTACGTCAAGAAATAAGAGGACTAGTAAAAATTATTGGAATTTACTACCATCGTAGGCCCACTTGAGCCATAATGAGCCCCAGGTAAAGCCGCCACCGAAAGCCGAAATAATAAGGTTATCACCTTTTTTCAATTGCTTTTCATAATCATGCAATAATAACGGTATGGTGCCTGCAGTTGTATTGCCATAACGTTCAATATTCATCATTATCTTATCGTCGGTAAGGCTTATCCGATTAGCGGTGGCATCAATAATTCGTTTATTGGCCTGATGTGGCACCAGCCAGGTAATATCGCTTGATTTGAGATTGTTTTTCTCCATGATCTCGGCACTTACATCTGCCATGCCTTTCACAGCGAATTTAAACACCGTTTGTCCCTCCTGATAAACGTAATGTTGTCGGGCATTAATGGTTTCGTGGGTAGGAGGCGCAACAGAACCACCGGCATACATACATAAAAAATTTCTGCCGGCACCATCGGCCTTTAAAATAAAATCTTTTACGCCAAGATCTTCGGTGGTTGGTTCTAAGAGAACAGCGCCGGCACCGTCACCAAAAATAATACAAGTAGCACGGTCAGTATAATCAATGATCGACGACATTTTATCCCCACCAATCACCATTACTTTTTTATAGCGGCCCGTTTCAATGAACTGCGCCCCGGTAGCAAGTGCATAAATAAATCCGGAACAGGCAGCCGAAAGATCAAAACCCCAGGCATTCTTAGCACCGATCTTATCACACACTACATTGGAAGTTGATGGAAAAACATAATCGCCGGTGATGGTACCAATGATCACCATGTCCAATTCTTCGGCCTTAATGTTACGTTTTTTTAGTATTTCATTAGCGGCATGAACACACATTTCCGAAAGGCCTTTTCCTTCGCCTTTTAAAATTCGGCGTTCTTTAATTCCAGTTCGGGAGGTGATCCACTCATCGTTGGTGTCTACCATTTTCGATAATTCCTCATTGGATAAAATATAATCCGGAACGTAACCGCCAACGGCTGTTATGGCTGCTTTTACCATTATTGAAATGCTTGTTTTATTTTATCGGTTAATTTAGCGTCAACAATATCTTTGGCAAGTACCAAAGTGTTCTTAAACGCCAGAGGTGAAGAGATACCGTGTGCAATTAAAACGTTGGAGTTAATTCCTAAAATAGGAGTGGCACCGTATAATTCGTAATTAAATTTATCAAAATAAGAATCACTGCGTTTACGTTTTTTTATAAGGGTATAAAACGCTTCGGCTGATTTTAAAACAATATTACCTACAAAACCCTCGCAAACTACCACATCGGCTTTGTCATTGAAAAGATCGCGCCCTTCTACGTTGCCAACAAAATTAAAATCTTTAGTATCCTTCATTAAATTGTGCGCCGCTTGTGAAACCAAATTTCCTTTTTCTGGTTCCTCCCCAATATTAAGAAGACCTACCTTTGGATTTTTTATTTTGTAAACTTCCTGAGCATAAATTGATCCTAAGATCCCAAATTGGTAAAGTACATCTGGTTTGCAATCGGCATTGGTTCCTACATCTAAAATAAGCCCCCAGCCGCCATTTTCTTTTGGTAGTGGATTAGGAATGCAAGGACGAATAACACCGGGAATGGATTTTACCGAGAACATGGCTCCCACTAACATAGCCCCGGTATTTCCGGCGCTTGAAAAGCTTTGGATCTTATCTTCTTTTAAAAGTTTAAACCCTAAAGCAATGCTGCTGTTTGGTTTTTGCGCTAAAGCTTTTGTTGGATGTTCGCCCATTTCAAGTGTTTCACTTGCATGAACAAACTCAAAGCGGCTTAGATCGGCTTTTTGTTCGGTTAAATAAGACTTTGCTTTCGCGCTATCACCAATAAGAACGATAGTAACGTCAGCAGGAAGTTCTGAAACCGCCATAATAGCCCCGTCTAAACAGTTTTTTGGAGCAAAGTCGCCACCCATTATATCAAAACCAATCTTCATATCAAATCAATCAAATTTCAAACGGCTAAAAAAACAAATTAGGGGCAATAAAGCAATTTTTTACCTATTAATTTATTAACCTAAATAATTAATAATTTGCCTTATTACGGTCTAAAAAACAAAAGCAGGCCAAAAGCCTGCTTTAAAAAGAATTATGAGGTGTGATTAAGCGGTTGCTTTTTCCATTACAACTTTTCCCTTATAATATA
>JBGASH010000146.1:0-7780 GCA_044229775.1 Bacteroidia bacterium | reverse complement strand
AATTTCCGGATCCATTAGGGAACTACTTAATTGGTGCCAATGCGTCATGGGAGGTAGATATCTGGAAAAAGCTTCGCAATTCTAAAAGATCGGCCATACACAGATATTTGGCTACATCAGAAGGCAAAAACTTTATGGTGACCAATCTTATCGCCGAAATTGCTACGGCGTATTATGAACTAATGGCGCTTGACAATCAACTTACCATATTAAAAAGCAATATTGAGATCCAACAAAACGCTTTAGAGATCGTTAAGCTCGAAAAAATAGCCGCTAAGGTTACCGAGTTAGCTGTGCGGAAATTTGAAGCCGAAGTTCTTAAAAATCAAAGTCGCCAATTCTACATTATGCAGCAAATAACAGAAACAGAAAACAGGATAAATTTTTTGTTAGGCAGATTTCCTCAACCAATTTTAAGAAACTCAAACGCATTTACGACTTTGATATCCGACACCGTTTATGCAGGTGTACCTTCGCAACTTTTAGAAAACCGTCCTGACATCCGGCAGGCTGAACAAGAACTTGCCGCCACAAAATTAGATGTAAAGGCTGCCAAAGCTGAATTTTATCCCTCCTTTATGATAACAGCAAATTCGGGATACCAGGCCTTCAATCCTAAGTACTTATTACAAAGCCCTCAGTCGATGCTTTATTCTTTGGCAGGAAGTTTAGTTAGCCCACTGATCAACAGAAATGCCATAAAAGCGAATTACTATTCGGCTAATTCGAAACAAATACAGGCAGTGTATAATTATGAACGCTCTATTTTAAAAGCGCACCTTGAAGTAGTTAATCAGCTTTCCAATATGAATAACTTAAAAAAGAGTTACGACCTTAAAGAAAAACAAGTTCAGGCTCTTACTAATTCGATAGAAATCGCAACAGGTTTATTTAAATCGGCCAGAGCCGACTACATGGAGGTTTTAATGACCCAACGCGACGCGCTTGATTCAAAATTTGAACTCATTGAAACAAAAATGTTACAGCTGAATACCCGGGTAAACATTTACCGATCACTAGGCGGCGGTTGGAAATAAATAAATGATAAAGCTATAGGTTCTTCGAAATAAAACCTACCCCTGTTCGCGCGGTCCCGATACCTATCGGGACCGCTCAAACGAACCACTACTTTTGTTTCGTAGTTACTTATTTGAAAATAGCAAAATAATGCATTAATTTAGCTTCAGATTCTCATTTTACAACATGAATAAACAGGGATACGATCGTTCAACAAAGGCTGCCACCTTTTCGCTTATGGAAGATGGCATCTTATTGATAAGCCTGTTGGAAGGTGCCGAAATTGAATTGGAAGAATCGAAACTAATGCAAAGCACCTCGTTACAAATTACTAAGGGAAAAAAATTTGTAGCCTTGGTAGACGCCAGAGCAAGAGTGAATGTATCAAAAGAGTCGAGAGAATGGGGATCAACACCCGAAGCGCAGGTGAACATGCTGGCTCAAGCCATTATTGTAAATTCATTACCCAACCGTATTGTAGGAAACTTCATCATCAAATTTCATAACCCAAGTGCAAAAACAAAACTCTTCTCGGATGAAGAAAGCGCTTTAGCCTGGTTAAGGGAACAAAAAAAATTATTTAATATTTAGTATCCCCTCTTTACAGAATTCTTTAAAACTTTTCTCCTTCTAATCTGGCCACTACCGCCGAAGCTACTGCATTACCCACTACGTTAGTAGCGCTACGGCCCATATCAAGGATCTGATCAACCGCCAATAGTAATAATAGTCCCTCGCCCGGTATTTTAAACATACCCAACATACCGGCAATAACCACCAACGAAGCTCTTGGTACGCCGGCCATGCCTTTACTGGTAACTAATAAGATGAGCATCATTTTGATCTGATCGGCAGTACTTATATCCATACCATACGATTGCGCAATAAATACCGTTGCAAAGGTCATATACATGATAGAGCCATCTAAATTAAATGAATACCCCAACGGCAATACAAAACTCACAATACGGTTACTGATACCGTGATTCTCGAGCGCTTCAATGGTTTTTGGCATGGCACTTTCAGAACTGGCCGTACTAATTACACTATCGGGAATTACATGCGAAATAAAATTTTTGGCATCCTGTGCGTTGGATTTAATCCCGGTCTCAGCCTTCACATCCGGAAGATCCAAATGCATAACTTTACCCGGCTGAAAAATATTTACGATCAGTAATCCCAGCATTAATGCAATTAAAGTGGCCGAGGTAAAATACACAATGGTCTTCAGTCCTATTCGCCCAACCGATTTAAAATCGCCCACCTTTGCCACGCCAATTACCAATACGGCAAAAACCAATGGCGCAATGATCATTTTGATGAGACGTAAAAATATATCGCTTAAAATAGAATAGCGCGAGGCGACCTGCTTTTTATTTTCCTTAAAATATTTTTCGCCTTGTTTTTTTAGTTCGGTCTTTACCGCTTTAATAATAACCGGGTTACTGCTTTTTACAACAATGGTCTCTTCAAATTTTGGTTTTGCGTCAGCTATTGATCTGTTAATGAAATAACCGATCACTAAACCAACTAGCATGGAGATGACTATGCTGGTAATAAGAAAATTCTTTTTTGAAAACATTTTTTTAAATTAAGATAATTTAATTCCTACAACAGTAACATCATCCAACTGCTCTAAACTTCCTTTCCACTCTTCAAACATCGTTTCCAGCACTTCGCCCTGTTGTCGTAAGCCGTTTTGAGCCGTGGTCATTAATACTTCCTGCAAATATTTATACTTGAATTTTTTTCCTTTTGGTCCGCCAAACTGGTCGTGATAGCCATCCGAGAACATGTAAAGCAGATCATTCTCCTGCAATTTTACCTCATGCTGAGTAAATAATTTTTTACTGTCCGAGTAACCTTCATCCAGCGGTGTATCGTAACCGCCACCGATGGCAAATTTATTGGCTTTGTACTCTATCACATTGCCGTTTCGGTTTATTAAGAGTGGACGATTAGCGCCGGCAAAAGTTATTTTATTTTCGCGCTTGTTAATTAATAAAATGGCCATGTCCATTCCTTCGCGGTAACTTTGAGTCGACATTTTTTTATTCAGAGTCGCCATTACTTTTTGATCGAGCAACTTTAAGATCTGCGCCGGCTCCCAAACTTTTTCTTCGAGCACAATGGTGTTAAGAAGGTTATGACCCATAATGGACATAAAAGCGCCAGGCACCCCATGTCCGGTACAATCGCCCACTACCAGCAAAGCTTTGTTCCCAAATTCTTCGAACCAATAAAAATCACCGCTCACAATATCCTTTGGCCGAAACAAAATGAACGCCTCCTCAAAAAAATTAGTTAACTCTACCGGATCAGGAAACACCGCGTCCTGCAAACGTTTGGCGTATTGAATACTGTCGGTAATGTCTTTATTCTTTTCCTGAATTTCGTGATTCTTTAAGTTGATCTCATCTACCTGTTGAGCCAGTATGCGCGTGATGCGTTTTTTATTGACGAAAGCGTAAATGGAAAATCCTGCGATGATCAAAACCAAAACTACCACTATTACTAAAAAATTCCTTTGATTTTCTTTGGTGGCTATCTCCGCTACCTGTACGGCCTTGTCTTTATTCAATAATTCGATCTCTTTTTCCTTTTTCTCCGTTTCGTATTGCGTAGCAAGCGTGTGAAGGTATTCGCGGTTCTCTTTATTCTCTAAACTATCTTTTAAGGACTGATGATCCAATAAATTTTCGAAGGCCTCTTTGTAATTATTGAGATCGGCAAACAGAAAGGCTTTATCGCGTTTAATATCGGTGAGATATAATAATTGTTTTGTTTCTACTTTCATCACCGCCTCTTCGGCCTTGTTCAAATACGCCATGGCTTTTTTATGCTCACCCAAATTGGCGTAATAATGCCCGAGTGAATTGTATACCCAGGCTTCTTTTTCACCATCTCCTGTGTGTTTGTATATTTCGAGCGCCTGCAAGCAATAGTCAACCGCCTTTTGGTATTCTTTGATACTGCCGTAATACCCCGAAATATTTCCGAGAATGAGCGCCTCGGCCTGTTCGTTCCCTTCTGCTTTGTAGATCGCGAGGGCTTTTAATTCATACTCAATTTCTTTTTCCGGTAACCCTTTCTCGCCATACATGGCGGCGCACAAATACAAAGCTTCCGCTTCCAAATGGGTATCTTTTATTTTACGAGCAAGGGCCAATTCTTTTTCGTAATACTCTAAAGCCAAACTGTATTGATTTTGACGTTTGAAGACTGACCCAATGTAATGCAGCAAATAACCGTATTCGGCAGTAAGCAAATTGTTTTTTTCGTAGATCTTTTGAGATAACACATAAAAATGCATGGCTATTTTATATTCGCCAATATCATAATGTGCCCGGCCCTTGCTTTTGTAAACATCGGCAATGGTCTTTTCACTTAATCCTGTTGTATAGGTTATAGCGCTATCGAAATACGCAATACTTTGTTTAGAGAGACCATCGTTCTGCATCACATTAGCCAATCGCATATAAAACTTTACGATCCATTCATTTAGCTTATTTTCTTTGGCGATGCGCAAACCATTTTTGTAATACTCGTTGGCGCGACTATCCAATTTATTGTTGTAAAACAAACGACCCAGTTTATCGTATGACTTAAGAATAAAATTTTTATCGCCGATCTTTTTTAGTCCTGCCAAAATAAAATTCACTTCCCGTTTAACGGCAACAGTATCTTCCTTAAATAAAATGCCTGCTATTTTAAAACGGAGGTTGATGCGCCCAGTATCTGTCTTTTCGGTTTGAAGAAGGGCAAATAACGAATCTATCTTATTGGCGGAATAGGTTTGGGTAAAAGGTCCTAACAACAAAATAAAAATAAAAAACTTACAACTGTTATTTTTTATAACGGACAAGCGGGCTATTTTTAGCTAAGATAAGAAACGCTTTTCGATTTTACGCAATAAAAAAACCCGTCTCTTTATTGGGAGACGGGTTCAATAATTTTAATGCTATTAAGCAACCACTTCTACTTTTGGAGCAGCGGCTAATATTTCATCATTAGCCATTGAAGCATATTGCTCAAAGTTTTTCACGAATGATTTTGCAAGATTTTGCGCTGTTTTTGCAAACTCCTCTTTATTTTGCCACGAATTACGCGGTTCAAGAATATCGGATGGAACACCGGTACAAGATTTTGGGAAATTCAATTTAAAATAAGGAGTTGTTCCATATTCTGCTTTATCCAATTCGCCTGATAACGCGGCTGTGATAAGGGCACGGGTATAAGATAACTTGATGCGACTTCCAACTCCGTATTTTCCGCCAACCCATCCGGTATTAAGCAACCAAACATTAACGTTGTTAGCTTTTAATTTTTCGCCAAGTAATTCGGCGTATTTAGTTGGATGAAGCGGTAAAAATGCTTTTCCGAAACAAGCCGAAAAAGTTAAAGTTGGTTCTGTAATGCCCATTTCGGTTCCGGCCACCTTTGCTGTATAACCACTGATAAAATGGTACATGGCTTGCGATGGTGTTAATTTAGAGATAGGCGGTAAAATTCCATACGCATCACAAGTTAAAAAGAAAATATTCTTAGGAACATCACCTATGGCAGGTGTTACCGAATTCTCAATAAAGTTAGCAGGATAACTTACACGGGTATTTTCTGTTTTCTTGATATTAGAATAATCAACGGTTTTGGTGCCTTCAAAGAAATTGATATTCTCGAGTAATGATCCTTTTTTAATAGCGCTGAATATTTGTGGTTCTTTTTCGGCTGTAAGATCAACGCACTTCGCGTAGCATCCGCCTTCAAAATTAAACACATTCTTATCTGACCAGCCATGCTCATCATCACCTATCAGTTTACGGTTAGGATCGGCCGATAAAGTAGTTTTACCGGTACCCGATAAACCAAAGAAAATAGCGGTATCGCCGTTCTTACCAATATTAGCTGAACAGTGCATTGAAAGCACTTTCTTTTCGTGTGGTAAAATATAATTTAAAGCTGAGAAAATGGATTTTTTAATTTCACCGGTGTAAGCGGTTCCGCCAATTAAAATCACTTTTTTGGTAAAGTTGATAATGGCAAAGTTGTGTTGGCGTGTTCCGTCGATCTTAGGATCTGCTTTATAGCCCGGTGCATTTAAGATCAACCAATCGTGTTTGAAATTTTTAATTTCATCGGCATCAGGACGTAAAAATAAATTATAAGAAAACAAATTGCACCAAGGATATTCGTTCACTACACGGATATTGATCCGGTATTTTGGCTCGGCACAAGCGTAAGAATCGCGAATCCAGATCTTTTTTCCTTCAAAATAAGCGAGCATTCTTTTGTGAAGAACATCAAACTTATCTGCTTCAAAACGGTTATTTACATCGCCCCACCATACCGAGTCTTTTGTATTATCGTCGTAAACTACAAATTTATCTTTTGGCGACCTTCCGGTAAATTCACCTGTATCAACAGCCAGCGCACCTACATCGGTTAACACCCCTTCGCCTCTATTTAATGTTTCTTTGATTAAGTCATCTGGAGAAAGATTCCAATATGCTGTTTCTACCTTTGCAAGCCCTATATCGGCCACCGAAAAGTTCGCAGCTTTTGATCCAATTTCATTCATGGTTAAGTAATTTAGTTGTGCCGCAAAACTACAAAAAAAAGGGGCTTTAAAGCCCCTCGTTTATTCACAATTTTTACTCTTTTTGAACACTCATCGCGTTCTCATTAATGAACACTCTGTCAGAACCTTGCGCTATTTTTTTCAACTCCTCCACGAACTTTTTTTGGTTGGATTTAGACCATTTTTTCAATTCGAGGCATAAATTCCGTTCTCCTTCCATGCCCGAAACAACTTCTTCGTACTTTGGCTTTTTGGGGTGTTCTTTTATAAATTTAGTGATGGCCTCGTATTTTCCGTCGTCAATTCCGCTCGAATGACTTGTGAACGAAACCACAATTCTGTATTTCTTTAAAATGGCATTTCCTTTCGCGTCTTTTTTAACCTTAGGTTGCGCCACAGCAACCGAAACAAAGAACACGCTTAATAATATAAATAACAGTTTTTTCATGAGATCTTATTTGATATCAACACCCAACCTATTATGAAACAGATACCACCCAAAGGTGTAACAGGCCCCAAAGCCTTTAACCATTCGGCACCAAACAAATTACGGGTACACAAAAAATACAATGAACCCGAAAAAAAGATTATTCCCCAAAAGAAAAAAGAATAGGCCCAATCAAAATATTTATTGACGTAATTATTTTTTATCACTAACAATAATAGCATAGCAATGGTATGATACATTTGGTATTTCACCCCTTTTTCAAACCCATCGAGCTGGTCTGCGGTAATAATTCCTTCCTGCAGTTTTCCTTTCAAAAAATGAGCACCCATAGCACCAAGTGCCACGGCAGTTGCGCCTAATATCCCTATAGTTATCAGTTGTTTTTTATTCATTAGTGTTGCGAATTAACAAATTTATTAAGGTCGTTAACGCTCGAAATATTACCGAATGCCTCATTCACCACCGCATACTTCTCCTTATCGATGGTTTTAGGGTAAGCTTCCTTCGCGATCTCTAAACGGCTATTATCAAAGTTAAACTCTTTAAGTAGTTGTTTTACTTGTTCGGCCATAAAACAGTTTGTCAAAATGAGCTGCTTTGCAATTACGGCCCGGTCGTGATCGTGGTGCTTTTGCTTTATATTTTCGATCGCTTCGACTAAGGCCACATCGGCAATTGCCGCTCTGCACTCTATGGCGCCAGGTTCAGCTTTTTCTTTTAAAAACTTAAGATAATCC
>JBGASH010000145.1:0-7801 GCA_044229775.1 Bacteroidia bacterium | reverse complement strand
ATGCGCTCCAATTACAACAGTGATTGGCGCGTTATTATTTAAAAAACCAACCACATCAATTCCTTGTTGTGTTGGCGAACCAGCTGTGGAGGTGTCGTGCGGACTTTTCCCCTTTTTGAAATCGAACAGATACAAAAAATCTTTTGCCGTATTAGTTGGTCCAGTGGTACCATAACTGTTGCCGCCGGGTATCAGGCCCAGTTTTTTAAAATTGTCGGCAATATAATCGGCTGCCAGTTTTTCGCCGGCCGACGAGGTGCCGCGCCCTTCCAGTTTGTCGGAGGCTAAAAAAGTAATATGTTCTTTAAGTTTGGCTTTATCGGTATTTTGCGCCTGCAAAACAGTGCTTAATGCCAATAGGATCAGTGCGGTTTTTTTCATGTTTCAAATCTACATTTATTTAAAATAAATAGGTGTTAAAAACTAAAAATTGCCTAATTTTAACGCTATTCTTCGCTCTAATGAAAAACAAAAAGTGGCTTCTGATCTTGATCATTATTTTTCCCTCAGGTTTTTGGGTACTGTTAGAATTAAGTACTATTAATTCGAAACGTTTGCCGTATTTCGGTCCAAAGGAGTTAAGTGGAAAGGATACCATTTTTTATAAGGTAAACGATAAGTTTTACACCTTACCTTCATTAACATCGGAACAAACCGGCTTGCAAAAATTTGAAGTAACTCCTGAAAAATATCCAGCCTTTGTTTTGCTTATTATGAACGAGAAATACAAAAGAGAAGGTTACCGACTGGAAGGTTTTTTAGATTATGTGCAATACAACTTCGAACACCTTGTTAATGTTCCGGTATTTGTTGTAGGCGCTTGCGATTACAATGCGCCAACGGATAGTACCGGCGATAACTGCCCGCGTTACGAATACTTATTTGACCTCAAAAAAAATAAAAGCATTTATAATTTATCTTGGCCAAAGAAATCTTTAGACAGTTTAACGATCACGTATTTTCTTAAGAAACCATCTTATGTAGATTATAGTTTCTTTGTTTTAATTGATAAGAACAGGAACATACGGGGTTATTATGATACACGTTATGCCGCTGAAGTTAAACGAATGTTGGGTGAGTACAAACATTTACGGTTAAAAGAGGAAAAAGAGAATATCATTAATGAGAATGAAATCAAGGATAAGAATCATGAATAAGATCTTACTAAATCTATTGATAGCGGTTCTATTGACCGCTTGTAATTCATCTGAAAAGAAATTAGAAGAGGGACCGAAATTGTTGTTGCCTGTAATAGGCGAGAAAAAAGTAGCTGGCGTTGAAAAAACAGATACCATTTATCACACGGTTGGAAAATTTAAATTGATCAATCAGTATGGCGATACGGTTACCGAAGCCGCAACCAATAATAAAATTTACGTGGCCGATTTCTTTTTTGCCACTTGTCAAAGTATTTGTCCACAAATGAGTACCCAGCTGGTTAGAGTACAGGAAGAATTTAAGAACGATGCCGATTTTTTGATCATTTCTCATTCGGTAAATCCCAAACACGATACGGCTGAGGTATTAAATATTTACGCCCAAAAGTATGGCGCCATAAAGAACAAATGGCATTTTTTAACGGGATCAAAAAGAGAAATTTACAATTTAGCGCTTTTCGATTACCTGGTTAACGCCCTGGAAGAGGATGGGAGTCCTGAAGGGTTTATTCACAGCGAATTATTTTTATTGGTAGATAAGGCAAAACGCCTCCGCGGAATGTACGATGGCACGGATAGTATTCAGGTAAATAAACTAATTGCTGATATTAAATTATTGAAAACAGAGAAGTGATTGGAAGTACGAAATACGAGGTAAGTGAGAGGTAAAATATATTTTTTTCTTTAATCTTTAATCTTTAATCTTTAATCTTTAATCTTTAATCTTCCATCTTCTATCACCCATGTATCGTTTCGCTCTTCCCATAATTCCTCACCACTTCAGCTTCGTAATCTAACCACTGTTGCCAACGTTTATTTACATCTTCAACTTCGTTACCGTATTTTCTGGCAAATCCTAAAAAAGTAGTATAATGATTGGCCTCGCTTATCATTAATTCTTTATAGAACGCGCGCAGGTCCTCATCGTTTATTTTTTCAGATAAGATCCTGAACCGCTCGCAGCTCCGAGCCTCTACCATGGCGGCAAAAAGCAAACGGTCGATCAAAACAATTTTGCGTTTATGTCCTTTACGCATAAATTTATAAAGTTCATTTACATATTCGTCCTTACGGTCAAATCCCAACGTAAAGCCACGCTCCTTTATTTTTTGATGCACCATTTCAAAATGAGTGAGCTCTTCTTTGGCAATGCTTAACATGGTATCTACCAGATCGGGATACTCCGGAAAAACCACGGTCAACGAGATGGCATTGGTGGCGGCTTTTTGTTCGCACCAGGCGTGATCGGTTAAAATTTCTGAAATGTTCTTTTCAACGATGTTAACCCAGTTAGGGTCGGTCTCTAGTTTTAAGCCAAGCATGTTTTAAAAATGAATTCCAATGAGTAATACATCATCCACTTGTTCTAAATTGCCTTTCCAGTCGTTAAAGCGTGTGCTAAGGATTTCTTTTTGAACTTCGGACGCCGAGCCACAATTTTCAAGCAACATGGAATCAAGTGGTTTGTATTTGAATTTTTTACCTTTTGGTCCCCCAAACTGATCGGCATAGCCGTCGGTGTAAAGAAATAAATGATCGCCTTTTTTAGCGTTAATGGTTTGTAATCTGAATGGCTCGTTCTTTTCGCCCTTACCTATCGGCATTTTATCGGTTTCAAGATGCGTGAGAACACCATCACTTATCAATACCGGTGAATTATTGGCGGCCGCGTAAGTGATCTTGTCGCCTTCAATACAAAGTAAGATCCCATCCATGCCATCTTTAGCGCCGTCAATTGAAATACTATTCACTAATTTTTCGCGCACATAATTTAGGATCTCATCAGGCGAAGCAATGCTCTTTTCGCTGATGGCTTCATTTAAGAAGGAAATATTCAATAAGCTCATAAAGGCGCCGGGGACACCGTGGCCCGTACTGTCGCATACCGCTAAATAAAAACGTTTTCCTTTTTTAGTGGCCCAGTAAAAATCGCCGCTCACAATATCTTTTGGTTGAAATAAAACAAAATGATCTTTTAAATTCTGCTTCAAAAATTCAGCATGGGCCAGCAAGGTGTATTGTATGCGTTTAGCGTAATTGATGCTGTCAACGATCTCCTTTTGTTTCTCTTCTATCAATTCTTTTTGTTGAACCACTTCATGCGTTCTTTCTTTCACTGTAAGTTCCAGTTCTTCCTGTCGGGCTTTTAATTGACGGGTGCGAATGTTGTTAAATCCAAATACGATCCCAATAAATCCCAGAACATAAGCCGCATAGGCTACAGGGGTTTTCCACCACGGTGTTTTGATCTTAAATGGATATTCAAGTGTTTGGCTCCATTTGTTGGAAATACCAATGGCTTTTACTTTAAAGGTGAAATTGCCATGTGGTAAATTACTATAAACGGCTTTGTTTTCAAATGTAACCGGACTCCAGTCTTTCTCCAATCCTTCGATCATGTATTGGTATCTTAATTTTTCGGGAGCGGCCCAATCAGTCGCTTCGAAGTGAAAAGTAATATGATCGAGATAGTAAGGTAATTTAAGATCGAGCGGATAATTGTTATAAGCGGCAACCGAAGTAAACGCCACATCGTCCAAACTCTTTTTTATTTTATCGCCCACTTCGTGGTGTGCAGGATGTAAGGAATCGCTTAAGCTATAAAAGTCAATAAAGGTTTGTTCCAATTCGAGGTTGTTCAAATGCATTTGCGGTAAACTGTTTGAAAGTTTAAAAGAGGTAAGGTCAAGGGTACTTAAAGCTTTTCCGGTTCCCCACCAGGCGCGATCTTTACTATCGATCAAAGCGCTATTGGCAAAAAAGTCATTTGCTTTTAATCCGTTGGCCGAACCATAAATATAGATCTCCGGAGATCCATTATTAAACACCACGTAATTTAATCCTTTAGAAGTTCCTATCCATAAATTGCCGGCCTTGTCTTGTAATATCGATCGGATGTTATTGCTGCTTAATCCGCTTTTTTCAGAATAGGTAGTAAAGCCGATATTCTCGTTATAAGAACTTAACCCGCCGCCATCCGTGCCAAACCAAATATTTCCTTTATTATCTTCTACAATGGTTTTTACAGTGTTATTACCCAAGCCTTCTTTTTCGGTGAAATGCGTTATCTGTTTTCCGTCATAACGGTCGACACCACTGCCATTTGTCCCGACCCATATATTCCCGGCTTTATCTTCACATAAACACGAAACATCGTTTGAGCAGAGACCTTCTTCTTCTGTAAAATTGGTGAAATTAACGCCGTCATATTTACAAACGCCTTCATCGGTTCCAAACCAAATGTTACCGGAGCGGTCGGTTAGCGCGCAGATCACATAATCGCTAATGAAACCTTCTTCAGTTGTAAAAATGCTGAAAGTTTTTCCGTCGAAACGATTAACACCACCACCGTCGGTAACAAACCATTGATTGCTGTTCTTGTCTTCAGTTACTGATTTTACAAACTTGTTACTTAAGCCTTCTTTTTCGGTATAGTGCTCAAAAGAAGAACCGTTATATCGACATACCCCGTCGCCATGAATACCAAACCAAAGATCGCCATTCTTGCTTTCTACAATACCTCTCACCGTATTATTGCTTAAACCTTCTTTTGCGGTGTAGTGCGAAAACGATTTGGTATCGTATCTACAAACGCCGCCGCCATAAGTGCCAAACCAAATGTTTCCGGCATCATCGGTATTTATACTCAATACAAAATTATTACTCAAGCCTTCTTTCTCGGTAAAATGGGTAAAGGTTTTTGAATCAAAACGCGTAACCCCACTGCCATAAGTCCCGAACCAGATATTTCCATTGCTATCTTCTTTAACCGAAATGATAGAATTATTTCCTAGCCCTTCTTTTTCGGTATAATTGGTAAAACCCATATTACCCGACGGAAATCTTTCGTAGCAACTAACGCCACCGGCGTCGGTGGCCAACCAAATGTTTCCTTTTTTATCTTGTGCCATCGCCAAAACGGTATTGTCGGTTAAGCCTTCGTCGACTGTAATATGCGTGAACGATTTTCCATCAAAACGGCAAACGCCGCCGCCATTTGTTCCAAACCACATAAGGCCGTTGTTATCTTCCAAAATGGATCGAACATCGTCTTTTATCAAACCTTGTTTTTCGGTGTATTGTGTAAATGTTTTACCGTCGTATTTATTTACACCACCACCGTTAGTTCCAAACCAAATGTTACCATTCTTATCCTCACACATTGATAGAACCGTGTTGTCGCTTAAACCCTCATTCTTACTAAAGCGCGTAAACGATTTGCCATTATAGCAACAAGCGCCTCCGCCATCGGTACCGATCCATATATTGCCGTTTTTATCTTCTAATAAANGAACGTCCGTTATAAAGAGCTACACCCGATGTGGTACTTCCAAACCAAATGTTTCCCTGTTTATCTTCAAGGATGGTTTTTATGAATGGAGAAATGAGTCCCTGATCAACATCCATGTATTGTATACTGCAAATGGCGGCATCTTTAAAACGGGGGGCAGAAGCGTTTACAGGAGCAGGTTGTGTACATAAAGTTATTTTTCCGGCAGCAGCTACTACCAACGGCAATTTAAACGTATCGGTTCCTGGAGTAATGGTTTTTAGGTTGCCGGGTAACTTATAAGATTGTGGTGAACCAATTTCCTGAACATTAGTGTTGGTTTCCAGAATAGTGGGCTTACCCGCAGTAACGATCTTTGGTTTGCCGGCTGCAATTGTTTTACCGGTAATGACTTTACTGCTTACCGAAACCTTAACCGGAACAATTGGATCTTTTTGCTGCTCGGCTGCATTTTCTTCTTGCTGTTTTGTGCCGCAAGAAGAAATAAAAAGACCAATGATAGTAAGAAAATAGAATAAATATTTCATGTAATAGCGGGTAATCGTGAACTAAACAAATATATAAATTATTAAGGAATAAGCGCTGCGCCAGAAAGGCTTTTTAAGCTTAAAATAGCTTACATTATGGAATATTTTTATATTTGTTACATCTAAAAAAATCTAACTATGAAAAAAATATTTAATGCAATTGCCGTTTTGGTATTAACTGTAAGTTTAGTTTCATGCGGTGGTAAAAAAGAAGAAGAAGAACAAGCGGAAGTTAAAGGTTTAGGAAGTGCCTTAGGGGCGCTGGCTAAAATGGGAAAAGAAATGGAGAAGAACGCAGCCCAATCGAAGGGTAAACTGGAAGAACGTCGCGCTAAAGGCGATACCCTGGCCATGCCATATGCCGACCTGCAAAAATATTTGCCGGTGATCGATGGTTATAAGATGGGAGAACCTGATGGCGGTTCTATAAATATGAGTGGCATGTCCTATTCAAGTGCCGAAGGAAAGTATACCAATGATAAAGGTGATAGAGTAAAAGTGACTATTATGGATTATAATCAGGCTTATAGTATGTATACCGCCGCTACTGCTATGTGGGCAATGGGCATGAGTATTGATACCCCTGAAGAAAAAGCCAATGGCTTTAAACTGGATGATAAGATAGGCGGATGGGAAGTTTTTAAAAAGAAAAGCAAAGAGGCCAATGTAACATTAGGAGTGGGCGAACGTTTTTGGGTAAGTGTTGAGGCCGATAAACAGGAAAATACCGAATGGGTTAAATCAATTGCTAAATCAATTGATCTTGGTAAACTATCAGCTATGTGATAACGCAGCAGAAAAAAGAAGCCGAGCGTAAGATCATTGAAGCCGTAGGGATAAAAAAATCGCAGGACATTATCAACTCTTCGTTAAGTGATAAGCTTTTGCAATATAATAACATTGAAATGCTTAAAAGTTTAGCGGCATCACCTAATGCCAAGATCATTATTACCGATGGTAAATCATCGCCGCAAATGCTATTGAACGGGGATGGTAAATAATTTTTTGCTTTAAAAAAGAAGGCCAACACCTACCCTTAGTGCGAGCTGGCTAATTTTGTACCCTTCGTAAGGAGATTTTTCTCTGAAAAGGTTAACGTATTCAGGTTTATCTCCATTAGACATGATGTCGTTAATACCTTTCATGTAATATGGATTGATAACAAGAAAAGCATTATCGGAAAACTTGGCTTTTAACCCCCCGCTTAAGATAAAACTACAATTAAGTCGGTTAACTTGCATGTCTGTTTTGGTATTATAGACCGCATGAATAAATCCGTATGTGATATCATCTTCCACCACAAGGAATACATTAGAGTAGTTCACATTTGGATAAGCCCCTTTGTAATCGTATGTCCCTTTTTCTCTAAATGTCGCTGCGAGCCTTAAATTCATTTTTATTCCTGCATCAAAAAAGAATTGCAGATTTTGTGCTACAGGCGCCTGTAACCTTAAATTTAAAGGAATATCAAAAAAGTTTACAGTTCGTATATCGGTATAATTGGCATCAATTAATGGATAGTACACATAATTATCCTTATCAACAAGTTTGGTTTCTCCTCTGTAGGAACCATGGTAATCGGTTATGTTTTGATATTGACTATATTCAAAGCCAAAGTTAATTCCGAAATTTTCATTGATATAATGACAAAAATTGATTCCAAAATTTATGCCGGATTTAGTCCTTGTGCTGGCATATTTATCAGATTCGATGCTGGCATTACTAAGTTTTCCGCTAGCTGGACCACAAAAAAATACTACATCCTTTTTTGGATAGCTAGAGGTTTGTGAATTAAGGCCTAAAATAAAGCCCGCGAAAAGTACCGT
>JBGASH010000144.1:0-7823 GCA_044229775.1 Bacteroidia bacterium | reverse complement strand
ACATGTCCAAAAATTCTTTTTCAAATTCTCTTACTTTATTAATTGGAATGGTGCGTAATAAATTCTTTGTACCCAAATAAATAATAGCGGTTTGCTGTTCAACACGTAAAGGCGAGAACTGACCTTGTTTCAAAATTTCCACGTTACGTGCGCCTTTATCCAAAATAGATTTTGTAGCGGCATCCAGGTCGGAACCAAATTTAGAGAAGGCCTCTAACTCACGGTACTGTGCCTGATCTAATTTTAAAGTACCCGCCACTTTTTTCATGGATTTAATTTGAGCGTTTCCACCCACGCGTGATACGGAGATACCTACGTTAATAGCGGGACGAACACCGGCGTTAAATAAGTTACCTTCCAAAAATATCTGACCATCGGTAATTGAAATTACGTTGGTTGGGATATATGCCGATACGTCACCGGCTTGTGTTTCAATAATTGGTAATGCGGTTAAAGAACCACCACCTTTTACTAATCCTTTAATAGAATCGGGCAGGTCGTTCATTTTTTTAGCGATCTCATCCGAAGAGTTTACTTTAGCGGCACGCTCTAATAAACGGGAGTGCAAATAAAACACGTCGCCGGGATAAGCTTCGCGTCCAGGAGGACGGCGTAATAATAACGACACTTCGCGATAAGCAACAGCTTGTTTAGAAAGATCATCATACACGATCAAAGCCGGACGACCGGTATCGCGGAAAAATTCGCCGATAGCAGCGCCGGCAAATGGCGCGTAAAATTGCATTGGTGCAGGGTCGGAAGCGTTAGCCGCCACAATAACTGTATAAGCCATGGCGCCATTTTCTTCCAACACGCGCTGTACGTTAGCAACAGTAGAACCTTTTTGTCCGATCGCTACATAGATACAGAACACCGGTTTTCCTGCCTCATAAAATTCTTTTTGGTTAATGATAGTGTCAATACAGACAGCGGTTTTTCCGGTTTGACGATCGCCAATTACCAACTCACGTTGTCCGCGACCGATAGGGATCATAGCGTCGATAGCTTTGATACCGGTTTGTAACGGTTCGTTTACCGGCTGACGGAAAATTACACCGGGTGCTTTTCTTTCGATAGGCATTTCATAGGTTTGACCTTTAATAGGACCTTTTCCATCAATAGGTGTTCCAAGTGTATCAACTACACGGCCCAACATGCCTTCGCCAACTTGTAACGAAGCAATGCGGCCTGTACGTTTAACTACTGAGCCTTCTTTAATATTATCGCCGGGGCCAAGTAATACAATACCCACGTTATCTTCTTCAAGGTTTAATACGATTCCCTGTAAGCCGGTTTCAAATTCCACCAACTCACCCGATTGAACTTTTGATAAGCCGTATACGCGGGCAATACCGTCGCCCACTTGTAATACACTACCAACTTCTTCCAATTCGGCTTCGTTCTTAAAGCCCGATAATTGCTCTCTTAAAATTGCAGATACTTCTGCCGGTTTAATTTCTGCCATTGTCTATCTTATTAAATTAATTGTTTAAATATTTCCAAAAAATCCGACGAACTTACCGTTGGTCAGCGTTTTTGAATTGCCGTTTCCATCGTATAATTTACAATTGAAAGTAGCGTACACTTTTACATAATAATAACTTGAATTAAGTTCCTGGTTACTTATAATGGTAAAAGCCGAACCGCTTTGATCCATAGTACCCTTATCGGTCGACCACATCACATTATTACTATCCCACCACTCTATTGCTATTCCATTTAACGCGTTAGGTGAATAGGTGTAGCTTGCAGGCGCGAAGAACGCTTTGTAGTCGGCATTAGCGGCAAGATTACCAGAAAAGGTCATGGAGCCTTTTTCAATTTGAAGATAAACTTTTGTATTATAATCATTAAAGTCAGAGCTGTATGATGCAACAGTAACACTTCCCGAATTTTTGCTGGCTCCTGTACCGTTTTCAATGGTATTTGAATTTTGAACGTATTTATAATCGGTGCCGTCTATTTTAAATTCGGTTGTGGGATCAGAATTTATATCAATAACAGGAGCCGCACCGGTTGTGGTAGTGGTTGTGCTGTTAGTGGTGTCTTCGGTTTTTTTGTCTTTTTTCTTGCAGCTGAAAACAACAGCGGCAATTACGAGTAGAGCTAAGATCAGATTTTTCATGGTTTCTGTTTTTTTAAATTATTAATTCAGATCAGGAACATAAAGATTTTTTGAAAAATCTTTTCTTAGGTCATTTAATTTACGTTTAATACTTCTGTCAACTTGTTTATCGCGTACGGTTAAAATAAATCCGCCCACCAAAGTTTTATCGATTTTTTCGATCACTTCCACTTCGCCGGTCTCTTTTTCCTTAACGATGGCCACAATTTTTGCTTTTGTAGCGGCATCCATTGGTACGGCGGTAGTGATAATGGCAGTTGTAATATTTTTGTAGATCTTATATTGCTCATCAAAGGCGTAGGCGATATCGTCGATGTAACCTTCGCGGCGTTTTTTAGCCACCATGTTTAAAAACACCAATGTGGTTGGGGCGATCTTTTTTTCGAAGATCTTTTTGAACACCGCCATTTTTTTGTCGGTCTTAACAACCGGACTTTCTAAAAGGGTAACAAATTCGTGATTAGACTGACACACCGATTTAATAAGGCGCATGTCTTCGCGAACGGCTTCCAGTTGTTTGGTTTCAACAGCAAGGTCGATCAAAGATTTGGCGTATCGGGAAGCAACGATCATTTTAGTTCAGGTTAACGTCTTTCATTAAAGTATTTACCAGCTGATTTTGTTTTTCATCAGATGATAACTCGGATTTTAATATTTTTTCGGCAATCTCAATGGATAAAGTGGCTACCTGATTCTTTAATTCGGTGATGGCGGCGTTTTTTTCATTTTGGATCTGCTCACGGGTACTTTGCATGATGCGCTCAGCTTCTTTAGTGGCTTTGTTCTTAGCTTCACTGATAATGGCGTCTTTTGTTTCGCGAGCGTCTTTCAACAAACTATCTCGCTCGGCACGGGCTTCAGCCAATATTTTTTCGTTACCGGCTTTTAATTCCTGCATTTCCTTCTTTGCTTTTTCAGCAGTAGAAAGCGCGTCGGTGATGCCTTGCTCACGTTCTTTAATAGCGTTAAGGATAGGCTTCCATGCATATTTGCTAAGTAAAATAACTAACAACACAAACACTAAAGAGGTCCAAACAATAAGACCGATTCCTGGAGTGATGAGGGATGCTTCGAAAATGAATAAACTGCTCATGTTTTTTATTTTAATATCTTTTTAATTAACCATTTTAATATAAGCCCCTCACCAACCGTGAGGGGCAGTTATATTATCCTAAACCCATTAAAGCAACAACCACACCGAATAAAGCAACACCTTCTACAAGGGCCGCGGCGATGATCATTGTTGTTTGAATTTTAGAGTACATTTCCGGTTGACGTGCAATAGCTTCTACTGCGTGTCCGCCGATTAATCCGATACCGATACCAGCTCCTATAGCTGATAAACCTGCACCGATTGCTGCGATACTTCCTGTCATTTTTTCTTGGTTTTATTTATGGTTAATAAATTCTTTTAATGTGCGTGTTCTTCTCCGTGCCCTTCTTCATGATGGTGTTCTGCAACAGCAGCCCCAATGAATTGAGAGGTTAACAAGGTGAAGATATACGCTTGTAATACGGCAACTAAACATTCTAATACATCAATAAATAGTGTAAAAGCAACTGATACCGGCGATATCCATAAGCTTTCAAAATAAAAGATCAGTCCGATCAATGAAATAACAATAATGTGTCCTGCGGTCATGTTAGCGAACAATCGTATCATTAAAGCGAAAGGCTTTGTAAAGATGCCCAGGATCTCTAACGGGATCATCATTAAATAAAGCGCTTTAGGCACAGGAGGCATTAAGATATGCATCCAATATTGTTTGTTAGCGTTAATGTTGGTGATGATCAATGTGAAGCTGGCCAGTACAAATGTAAAGGCGATGTTGCCGGTAAGGTTTGCACCAATAGGAACCATCCCAAACACGTTATTGATGAGGATCAAAAAGAAAACGGTTAAAAGGTACGGCGTGAATTTTTCACTTTTCGGACCAATATTATCTTTTGCAATATCATCGCGTACAAAAGTAATAAGAGGCTCAAAGAAAGATTGTTTTCCTACCGGAGCAGAGGTAATGCCTGTTTTTTTGTAAGTTTTAGCAATGGAGGTGAAGAGCCAAAAGATGAAAGCCGCGGAAATAAGTAATTGCAAAACGTTTTTGGTGATAGAAAGATCGTAAATTTTTTCTTCGGGATCGGAAGAAACGATCTCTTCTTCTACTAAACTATAATTACCATAAGATTCAAAACCATGATGAAAAACCGAGGAAGAAAAAAATTGTAATCCCGCTTTATTGGAATAAATAATGCAAGGTAAAGGCAGCGCAACAGCTTCATGTCCTTCGCCCCAAAAATGCCAGTAGTGCGAATCAAGAATGTGTTCAAAGGCAACTTTGGTGATGTCTACCTTTCCTTCTTTTGCGCCATGCGCAGCGCCTTCGTGCTTTTCTGTTTTAACAGCAGCCGAATCGGCAGGTTCGTAGGCAGAAGCGCGGGAAGTAAAGAGGCAAAAAACGCTTAGAAAGAGAGGAAAAATTATCGCTTTTTTAACTGAGGAAATCATTCTGAAAAATATCGTTCTTTTTATTCGGGTGCAAATGTATGTATATTTTGATAAAGGGAGAAATTTGAACCAAAATTTGTTCAAAATTTGTAAGATATTCAAGCCTTTACAACCCAATGAAAAACAGGGAGTTATTAGATCTTAAAAAATAGCGCATTCGCAACAAAAACCCAAGACTAATAAAATGGGTCATTTACACGATAAAACTACACTTTAGGCAGATGAAATTATTAAAATAAACTGGCTTAAATCTTACATTTGTAAAAAAGCTGAATATGAGTACAAAAATTGACTCGGGTAAGGCCCCCGAACCGGTAGGTTTGTATCCCCACGCCCGAAAACTGGGTAATTTGTTATTTCTAAGTGGCGTAGGCCCAAGAGAAAGGGGTACAAAAAAAATTCCGGGAGTAGAATTGGATGAGGCCGGTAATATCGTTAGTTACGATATAGAAGCGCAATGCCGCAGCGTTTTTAAGAATGTAAGGTATATTTTGGAAGACGCCGGCAGCAGCTGGGATAAAATTATTGACGTGACCGTTTTTTTGACCAACATGAAAGACGATTTTCCGAAATACAATAAGTTGTGGGCCGAATATTTTAAAGAAAACCCGCCCTGCCGTACAACCATCGAAATAAATAAACTGCCCACGCCCATTGCCATTGAATTAAAAGTAATTGCCTCGGCCGAATAATTTTTTATGAAAAAACAGCTGGCTATAATTTCTGTTTTGTTTTTTTGCGCCTGCAATACTTCCGAAAAAAAAGAAGTGGCGGCAAAGGATCCTTCCGAAGTGGTAAAACAGCTGGATGAAAAAGGAAATCAAATAACGAAATGGTTCAAGAACACCGGCGCGCTTCCGTTTACAGCCGACACCTCTGTTTTTAATAATGTAAAAGGTTTTGATTCGCTTGGCACTGCCGAAATAAAAATTTTAACGCTCAACAAATCTAAAACCAATAAAACGGATGAGGTGGATTATGATCTTGCCGATTTTTACAAGATCGATTCTTTAAAAGCTGCCGGCGTTTACTTAAAATGGTGCGATTCGCTCGATATAGGTATGACCAAATACGCCAATGCTTATGCCATAAATAAAACAATACTGAATGAAAATACAACACTATTGTTTTGGGTACTGGCCACTTCCAGTTACGAAGCTTGTCCATACGCTACCACTATCGACGTATATTTAACGGTCGTTTACAACAATGCCGTTGGTCCTTGTTTTCGCTTAGGCGGATATGGCTCTTATGGCGATCCTCCTGTTTCATTGGAAAGAACATTCACGGGCACTTTAAACAAAGACGGAAAAATTATTCAGAACCTTTACGAGGTGCACGACGAGGACATGGACCAGCCCTTTTTGTTTATCACCAAAGAATATTACGAAAGCGAAATTAAAGATGGTAAAATCATTTCTGTAAAAGAAGAAAAAGAAAAACCGGTAAAGACCAAGCGGCCCAAGCAAAATTAAATTTTATTTAATGAGCCATAAAAAAGGGAAAAGCCAAAGAGTTAAGTCGGTTAAGGAAAAACCAAACATTCCCAATGAAGATGGCGTTTGGTCGCATGATAAAGTTATAGCCGAAGAAGAAGCGAAGAAACAAATTCCAAAAGAAGCTTATTATAAATACACAAAGCGGGGCGACACCGTTGACATTGTAATGGCTTCGGTTTTTGCTTTTTTCTTTATAATGCCGGGCCTAAGCGTGATGGCCACCAGTCAGGAATTTACCGGTGGATTAATTTGTTTGGCTATCAGTATTATCCCCTTAAGGGTAATAAAGAATCAATGGTTTTCTATTACCGCCGAAATTAAAAATAACACCGTTTACTACACCAAAAAAGAACTGTTTAAAGCCACCATTTTTTGGGAAGAGCCCATTTCGCGGTATTTTGATATTACGCGAAAAGACGATGGCAATAATAGCGAGATCATTTTATTGCACTCGGCCGATGACAACAAAAATGTTATTCTGTATTCGGAGTTTTATAAATATTACCGCGAATTGGATGAGAAGTTTGATGAGATCTCACAAATAATAAAGCGCACCAATATTGGAAAGGATGCGCAACACATTCAAATAAAACTAAACGAGGCTTACACTGAAAAAAACTTTTTTGATGTTTATAACCAAACAAAACAGGCAAGCGAGGGAGCTGATCTGGTAAATGTGATGTTGCCCGGAAAGCATTTAAAGATCCTGAAAGATGAAGATGAGGTATGTTTTAGTGTGGCATTTAATAAGGGACTGAAACTTTTTGCTACCGGACTTATTTGTTTAGGACTATCGTTTGTTCTGCTTCCATTTTGTTTTAGTGGATTTGAATTAGGTGTTATCGCCTGCTTAGTACATTTAGCCGGCGTGTTGTTGTATAATTTTGGTCAAACAGAAGAAATAATAAAAGCCGAAGGCCGAAGTTTGGTAATTGGGGTGCGTTGGTTAAAACGAAAACTTGTGGTAAAGAATTCCATTGCATTTTCGGATGTTAAACAGGTAGAGGTAATAAAAAGCAATGGTAGCGATGGATCAGGAAAGGAGATCTATAGTTTGAAGATCATTACCGATAAAAGCAATTATATTTTTGGGAATACCATTTACAAGGAAGAACTGGATTGGCTGGCAGAAACCATGAAAGAACGGATCATGCGCATAAATAGCCGGTCGCGGACAATAGTAACAGATAATTATTAGCATGGAGAAAAAGGAATTTTGGAAATGTAATTGGGGAGAACTTGCCATGGATGTTCTGCTGATCTTGTATTCCTTGTTTTTTAATAAACTGGTGTTTGCTGATAGCGATTTTTTCACAACCAACTATTCCAATACTTCCTCCGTGCTTGCTTACATATTTTTTATTTTGCTGGCCATGTTCATGCCCTGGTTTATGGGGGTTATTTATGCGAGGTACCGGGTGCATTACGGTCGGTTCCTCGCGGCCTTTCCTTTTATAGTAATGCTATTGATCATGTGGGTACTGGTGGGATTGTTATCCAGTCATAATGATGATGTTATTGCCATTACAGGTGCCAGTAATCAAGTTAGAGCCGTTTATTTTGTTTCTATATGTTTGATCTTGTTTTATGCCGCACGCGCCTGGTATGTTGGGTATAAAACGGAGAAAGATCTTTTGCAAGGCAATACCTTCGACGCTGTTAACGAAGAACACATTCGGTTTTTCTTTATCAG
>JBGASH010000143.1:0-7901 GCA_044229775.1 Bacteroidia bacterium | reverse complement strand
AAAGTTATTGATAACAGCGTTAAAGGAAACATTAAAAATAAAAAAGAAGAGAAAAAGTAGATTCTCTTAACAAATAGAAATTTATATAATATTTTATATAACATGAAAAAGAGTAGAATAATAGGAATGGTTTTGTTTTTAGTAATAAACATTAACCTTTCAAAAATGTTTGCACAAATTGACACGGCGTTTTGGTTTGGTGCACCATGGATCACCCAAGGTCATAATACGAAAGTCCCTATCGCGTTTAGGTTCGCGTCGTTTAACTACGCTTCTACAACTATTCGTTTAAGACAGCCAGCGGGTACACTAGACACTACTTTTACCATAGGTCCTAACATTGCAATTTCTAAATTTTTGAATTGGATGGTAAACTCTACCGAAAACACCCCTGGCAACGTTGTACTCAACAGAGGCTTTAAAATATCATCTAACAATCCTATTACAGTAGTTTACGACGTTGTAACCCCAACGCCTTATAATCCCGAAACATTTTCGGTGAAAGGACAAAATGGATTGGGTACCGAATTCGTTTGTCCTTTTCAAACCAATGGTAATAACGGTCCGTACATACCTGCGCCCAAGTCTCAGATCATTGTCGTGGCTACCGATTATAATACCGTTATTTGGGTAACACCTAAATGTAACGTGGTTGGGCATTTAGCCGGAATCACGTATTCAGTACCTTTAAGTTACGGACAATCTTACCTTATTGAGAACGTTAGTTCAACTCCAGCAGTTCCAGGCCAGAATTTAGGCGGTACAATTGTTGTTTCTAATAAACCTGTTGCAGTAACAGTGGCCGATGACTCTGTAGGTGGAGTAGGTGGTTGTTACGATTTAATGGGCGATCAGATCGTACCTGTAGATATTATTGGTAAAGATTATATTGTTGTAAAAGGGCAATTAAACGCCGCGCAATATGCCGGTGTATATATTGTTGCTACGCAAAACTTCACCAAGATCCGGATTGATGATGGCGCCGTAACCACTTATACAATGAATAAGGGTGATTCGTATTTTTATAAAACAACTCAACCCAGAACTTACGTTAACGGTGATAAGAATATTTATGTGTTGCACGTTGAAGGTTTCGGTTGTGAATTAGGAGAAGCATTGTTGCCGCCGTTAAACTGTGCGGGATCTGACATTATTACTTTTGCAAGAAATAATACCGACCCTTTCTTCCTTAATATATTATGTAAGCAAAGTATGGCCTCTACTTTTACATTGTCAAATTCATCCAATACTATAACCATTCCTTCTTTTGCAACGTTTACTGTGCCAGGTACCGCAACACTTACAGGCGGTCCTTATTGCTCAACACAATTAACGTTAAGTACAGCGCAAGTGCCTTCGGGAGTTGCAACCACAGTGTTTAATTTACCGGGAAATTTATTTGCACTTGGAGTTTATAACGGAACACCGGGCGGAGGATGTTTATACCATTATTTATCTTCTTTCATCAGAAAAGTTTATACTACAGCCGGTCCTGATCAAAACTGGTGTACAGGTACAAGTCCAGTTATAAATATTGCAGGAAATGTAAGCGGCGGTGCTGTAACCGGAAGCTGGACACCGGTCAACGGTAGCGGTACATTTGGGAGTACTACGAGTTTTACAACTACGTATACCTTATCAGGAAGCGATATTACGCAAGGTTCCGTCAAACTCGTTCTCTCATCAACGGGAAATTGTACACCGGTAACAGATACTATGGAAATATTCATAAGGCAGTCATCACAAGTAACAGCATCCGCCACACAAACCCTGTTCTGTAAAAATAACGTATTGTCTATTCCTATCACTGGGACAAAGAACAGTGTTGCTGTTGGTAGTTTATGGACTGGTGGAGGCGGAAGTTTCGCTAATCCAGGTGTATTAACCACTACTTATACGCCATCGCCAGCCGACCTTTCTGCTGGGTTCATAACTTTAACTTTAACTACTTCGGGTAATGTATTTGGTTGTCCGGAGGCCTCTGCTACTCTTAGTTTTAGTTTTACTAATCCACCAACAGTAAATGCCGGTCCTGATCTGAACGTTTGTACCAATAGTGGTACGGTTGTACTAAATGGAACTGTTTCTGCTGGTTCAACTACTGGTATTTGGACCACACCGGGTAGCGGTGGTTTCGTTCCTACAAATACTACAATGAACACATCTTACATATTAAGTGCTTCAGATCTTACACAATCCAATATTAAGATCAAATTAACTTCTACCAACAACGGGTTATGTAACGCGGTTTCTGATAGTATTCTTGTTACCATTATTCAAAAACCTACAGTGAATGCTGGTGCCGATGATACACTTTGCGCAAGCGCTGGAATTGTCGCGATTTCCGGAACGGTGAGCGGATCGTCGTCAACAGGAGTATGGAGTACGTTAGGAGGAGGTGTTTTTGGAAACCCTAATTTATTAGTGACCACCTATTCTTTAAGTGCCAGCGATGTTAACGCGGGCTTTATTAAACTCATATTAAGTTCGGCCGGAGGCGCTTGTCCTTCAGTTGCCGATACAGTAACATACGTATTATTAAACGCTCCTATAGTCAGCGCCGGTACCAGTACAACGGTTTGTAAGAATGCGGTTATTCAATTGAATGGAAACGTATCAGGTTTTACTAGTACCGGTATATGGTCTTCAACAGGAACAGGATCTTTTTCGCCTAGTAACACGTCTTTGGGCGGATTGTATTTTCCAAGTTCGCTTGATGTTTCTATAGGAACCTTAACCCTAACACTCTTATCAACCAACAATAAAGGATGTAGTGCTTCTTCAGATAAGATCGTTATTTCATTTATCCCTTCTCCGGCTGCCAGCTTTACCAATTCAACGGCTTGCGCTACCCAGCCAATTAATTTCAGCGACAATTCAACACCGGGTGCAGGTTCGCTTTCAACTTTTAACTGGGATTTTGGTGATGGTGGTACTTCCATTTCTGCCAATACTATTCATAGTTTTTCTTTTGCCACTACTTATACTATTACGCATTGGGTTACTTCTTCTAACGGTTGTGTTGATACCGTTAGAAAAACTATCACCGTATTTGGATTGCCAATAGCCGACTTCAGCATAAAGGGCCCATGTGAAGATCTTCAAACGCAATTTTCCGATGGTTCTTCCATTACCCCCGGAAATATCGTTTCCTGGAACTGGAATTTTGCTGATGGAAGCAAGGATACTACAAATAAGAATCCTAAGCACGTTTTCACCAATCCGGGTATTTTTAACGTTAATTTAACGGTAGGTAGTAGCGACGGTTGCGTGAGCTCCATAAATAAACCGGTAACTATTTTCCCTAAACCGGTGGCGGATTTTGCGGTATCCAGCAACCCAACATTGGCGCAGGAAACCGTTTATTTTTCGGATTTCAGTACACCAACAGGTTCAATTACTATCTGGTATTGGAATTTTGGAGATTCCATCACTTCCGGTGATCAAAATCCTTCGCATTTCTGGAACAATGCCGGAAATTATACCATCACCTTAACCGTGAGCGATGCTAACGGTTGTACCGACACCGTTAGTAAAGATATCATGGTAACATTATTGCCGCAGGTGCCAACAGCCTTCTCGCCAAATGGCGATAATCATAACGATTTCCTTAAGGTAAAAGGCGGACCTTTTGAGAAGATGTATTTTAGAGTATATAACGATTGGGGACAATTGTTATTTGAAACCAAGGATCAGGATAAAGGATGGGACGGAACCTTTAAAGGTGATGCTTGTCCGGTTGGCGTTTATGTTTGGATTCTTGACGTAGATCTGTTTAATAATAAATCGGTCCGAAAAACGGGCGATGTCACCATATTAAGATAATATAGAAGCGATGAAAAAGAGTTTAAAAGTAATTTTATTGATAAGTGTTTTCGCGACCAATCTGGTTAAGTCGCAGGATTTTCACTTGTCGTTGTATGATGCCGGTCCTTTATTCTTAAATCCGGCGCTTACAGGTGTTATTGATTCCAAATATAGGATCCATGCACAATACCGTAATCAATGGAGCGCGGTGGCATTCAAGCCTTATTCAACCGCTTTGATCAGCGTTGACGTTCCTAAAGGAAAATGGGGCTACGGTTTTCAGGTGATAAACATGCGAGCCGGTATTGGTAATTATAATGTGTTTCAGGCTACCGGATCTTTGGGTTATTCAGTTCCTATCGATAAAAACAAATACCACGATCTTTGTTTTGGTATTCAGGGTGGTTTAACACAAAAATCAGTAGAGTATAAATTATACTCTTTTGATGAACAGTACAGCACCAAAGACGGTGGATACTTTGATAAGACCGTATCTTCCGGAGAAAGCTTTAACAGACAATCACAATTGATGCCGCAGTTGAACGCGGGTGTTTTATATTACTACTCAAAACAACAGTCGCGCATGGATCCTTTTATAGGCGTATCTGCTTTTAACTTAACGCATCCTAAAGAAACTTGGTTCGATATGAATAACCATTTACCTATTCGTGTAAATGTTCATGGTGGGGTAAGGGTCAACCTGAGCGAATTATTATATGTAACACCAAAGTTTTTATACATGAAACAGGGAAGTGCTTCAGAGCAAACTTATGCTCTTGACGCCGGATATTATTTTAAAGAAGAGAAATTCTTTATTTTGGCAGGTTTCGTTTATCGTACCAAAGATGCGTGCATTGCTAATATAGGATTTAAAAAGGAAGGTTATATTTTTAAGATCGGGTACGACTTTAATACTTCAAGTTTAAAAACAGCAACAAAAACAAGAGGAGCACTTGAATTATCTTTTACTTACACACCTGGTAAAGAAAAATTCAATGGCGTTAAAAACTGTCCACGAATATAGTCTATGAAAAACATACGTTTAAAATTTATTGCATTTTTTATCATTGGAATTCTTTTCAATTCGTTTTCGCAATCTAAAAAATTGTGGATGGAGGCTGGTGATAAGGCCTTTAAGGAAAAAGATTACGCCTCGGCGGCCGTACTTTACGCCAAGGTATTGGATGATACATCTGTTTTACACACCTATGTTTTACCGTATGAGGTACAAATGGTGAATTTAAAACTCAAAGAACTGGTACACGTAAAAGAATTACATGTGAGCGATATTGTTCACAAGCACCATAAAGATTCGGCACACGCGGTTAAATCGAATACTGTAGCAAATAATAACATTAAGGATACCGCCAAGCATGCGCATATCATTACGCTTAAAGAGATATCAAAGGTTGATTATGTAACCTTTCAGTTAGCCGAATCGTATCACCTCAATGCCGATTATCATAACGCGGCAAATATTTATAAACGAATTGTTGATAAGGAAGTTTTCCCTGATTCGCGTTATTATTACGCGGTTTCGCTGATGAATATTAAAAGATATCAGGAAGCATTATCGGAATTTGAAAAATATATCACCTCCGATCCGGCGAACGATTCATTAAACCTTCAGGCACAAAAAAGAGAAGCTAGCTGTTATTTTGCGATGGACACAGCCAATGTGAAGCGCGAAATTAAAGTGAATATTTGTGATACCAATACCTTTAATAAAGGAACCGCCAATTTTGCCGCCATGTATTTTTTAAGTCCTAATAAGATCATCTTTACCGGTGCTCGAAAAGGTGGCGTGATCACTAATCCTGAAAAACAGGATTCGAGATATCTATGCGATCTATATTGGACAGAATATCAGGACAGCGTCTGGTCTAAGCCCGTCAATTTTGGAAGACCGGTTAACTCGGCATTACACGAGGGTGCTGCTTATGTCACACCCGATGAGGTTATGCTCTTTACGCGATGGAGCGATAATAACCGCGATGAGGCCTTTATATATATGGCCAAAATGCAGGACGGCTCTTTCTTTGAAGCATTTAAATTGAATGAGAATGTTAACGTTGCTGGTTATAAATCCATGCAGCCTTTTGTGAATTTTGACGGAACAAAATTATTTTACTCATCCAACAGACCTGGGGGTAAAGGTGGATTTGATATCTGGATGTGTAACATTGATGAGAACGGTTATATTAGCGCTCCAAAAAATTTAGGAGCACCAATTAATGGTCCTGGCGATGAAGTAACACCTTTCTTTCACGCAGTATCCAATACTTTATTTTTTAGCTCTAACGGCTTACCGGGTTTAGGTGGTTTAGATATTTTTAAGTCCTCATTTAATGTAGACGATTCGGTTTATACTTTGCCTAAGAACTTAAATGCACCAATTAATTCGGAGCAGGACGACGCGTATTTTATTATGGAGCGTACGCAGGGGCGTGGTTTCTTTTCGAGCGATAGACAACCTTGCGATGGCGGACATTGTTATGATATTTATGAATTCCAGAATGAGCCCATTAAGTTTGATGTAAGCGGTTATGTATTTGACGCGCAAACCAACGATCCCATCCCGGGTGCGCTGGTAACGATTAAAGATGTGCATAACGATGATGAGCCTTTCTTTGTGATAACCGATGACAAAGGATATTATTTTTCAGAATTAAAACCGAACATGGAATATTTCATGAAGGCGCAGAAAAATAAATATTTTGGTGACGCGGCCAGTGTTGCCACTAAAGGAAAAACAGAGACCACGCACTTTGAGCAAGACTTCTTCCTGAATAAAATTCCGGCCGGTGAGATCGAAATTGAAGGTATAGAGTACGATTATGATAAAGCGACCTTACGACCAAAATCGAAAGAGAATTTGGATAAGATCGTTGACCTGATGAAACTGAACGATAACTTAACAATTGATATCAACTCGCATACTGATTGTAGAGGAAGTGATGCTTATAACCTAAGATTATCACAAGCCCGTGCACAGTCTTGTGTAGATTATTTGATATCAAAAGGAATTACGATGTCACGTTTGCACCCTAAAGGATACGGTGAAACCGATCCGATATTTAAAGAGGATGTAATTGCCGGTATGCCTACTAAAGAAGAACAGGAGTTTGCACACCAAAAGAATCGCCGTACCGCCTTTAAAGTGGTTGGTGAGTCCAAGATCAATATTATTAATAAAGCCAATTGAGTTCCGGCAGTTAGTGCCTAAAACGCCGGTTTCCTGACAGGTTGTCGAGTCTTTTTATCAATTGCCGTTTATTTCATAAGTGGTTAATATCTTGGTAATCCCCGAAAAGGCTCATTTATAGATGTTTATGGGGTTTAACATACTATAACACAAATAAACCGAAACAATAGCGCGCTTTTTGCGTTATTTACTATATAAAATGAAGAATATGAAAGCAAAGAAAAATGTAGAGCATAAGAACGAGTACCTCGTTAAATTGCGCATCGACAAGAGAACAATTATTATGGTTCGTAATGCAGCTTCCTTAAAGAATTGGAAAGCTAAATATCCAAATGCGGTTGAATTACTATAACTAGAAAATTATATAACTCTTATTAAAGTTTCATGGTATACCATGAAACTTTTTTATTTTAAGGAGGTCTTAAATATCTTTATACCTTTAATAATAAATATAAAATTGCCGCTTAATCACCCACAACTTATCGACTTGCTTCAAAAAGCCTATTCAGCAGAAAAAGCCGCGGCATTTGCTTATCAAGGACATGCGGGTGCTGTAAAAAATGCTGATGAAAAAAAAGCCATCCGGCAAATTGAGATCGACGAATGGAATCATCGCGATGAAGTTTTAAAAATAATGAAGCAGTATAACATTCCTATATCAAAGTGGTACGAGTTTCGTTTTCACATAATAGGAAAAATAATTTCCGGAAGTTGTTATGTGATAGGATGGTTCATGCCGTTTTATTTTGCGGGTAGGCTCGAAAGCGGTAATGTATGTGAATATTTTCACATGAAGCATTATTTTAATTCGCTCGGAATTAAGGAACACGATAAGATTCTTTACGAAATGGGAATTAAGGAAAAAGAACACGAAGTGTATTTTTTGGAA
>JBGASH010000142.1:0-7855 GCA_044229775.1 Bacteroidia bacterium | reverse complement strand
TTTTTTAGGAAGTATTATTTCCCTTGTATTTGAATCAAATACATTTCGAATATTTAAAAGTGATAAACTTCTATTAATATTTCCATCCTTTGAAGTAATATAGATTATGAATGAATCATTAAAAGAAGGGACGAAATTAGTATAATACTGAAAAATACTATCGACGAGTACCCTGTTGGAAAAGATGCCAGTTATCGTATCAAAATTATAGCGAAATAGAGGCAGCCTTGAGAATTGACTCCTTTGAATCTCAGAAACTGCAAATAAAAACCTTCCTCCAGCCGCAAAGCAACTATTAATTCCAAATGGATTATCAAATACGCCTTGCTTTTGAGGAGTTTTACCTTTTAGTGATACATTGCCGTTCAAAAAATTAAACGAATACATTGTGTCCATTGTAATTACTGAAATGATATAATTACAATCACTTTCTGTTTCTAATACATTGACATTTAAAATATTATTGAATCCCAAGATGGGCAATTTAGTTGAAGTGAATTGTTCCTTTGATTTATCATAAATAGCGTACACCAATCGTGGATAATACCCATAACCCTCTGTATAAAGAAGGTACACAATGTTTGTATCGCTGGAGCTAAGAAAGAAGCAATTGTTTTTGTATTGAATGGTATTGACAAGTGAGTTTTGGTTGCCTATGTATTTATTTTGCGCATTGTAATACCGAAGGCTATCCATTACTAACGAAATGTCTATCAGTCCCTGCTGATTGCAATGGGTAATACAATCAGTAGAGTTTTTTAGAATTGGAGAAGGGAAAGAAGATTTTACAAAAACCGGCGGTTCTGAATTAAAATCAATACCGCTGCTATCAAGCATGTTGAACACATTTTGCTGGGCATTAATACAGTTGAATGTAATAAGGAATAGAAAAAGTATATATTGTTTCATTTGACTTTAACTACAGTATTAATACAAAACGCCTTTTTTCAAGTTACAATTGTTTACTTTTCATTTTAAAAAATCACTTAAGCAGTATAAGCGTTCCATGTTTTTCAATGCTGTTGGCGGGGGTATTAAATTGCGAGCTTTTTAGCCGGCTAATTGCCGTGAACGCCCATACATACATACCCGGTTTGGCCTCCTGCCCAAGCACTTTACCATCCCAGCCAGTACCTGGATTTTCACTGGAGGTGCTGTACACTTCCTGCCCCCAACGATCGTAAATACGTAAGTAATACACGTTCATACCCAACAGTACCGGGGCAAAGAGGTCGTTGATGCCATCTCCATTGGGACTAAATGCATTGGGAATAAAAGCTACCGGTGTGAAAGGGGCACAAACTTCGTTGCTTATGCTCAATTGTTGGTTTCCATTTTTTTCAAAAGCCACAATACGGTAGCATTTCTGCAAAGAATTGGTGTAAGAAATAAGCGTATCCAGAAATTGAAGATCGCGATAGGTATGAGTGGTTGCATTAAGTTTGGCTACTGTAATCCATTGTTGATTGTAAAACACCTGTACCTCATAATAATTTACACCATTTTTCCAATACGAATAGGGTGAAAATGAGATGTCGGCATATTTGTTTTCATCCACATTATTCACTTGCAGGAAAATGGTATTGTTTGTAGCCGGGGCGCTTTTACCTCCGCAACTATCCACGGCTTGCACGGTATAAACAAAACCCGCTTTGGAGGCATCAACCGGTGCGTCAAAGTAAAACGTATCGTTAACCGGTTTATTATTTACGGTGTAAAATACAGCATTAGGTATCTTTCTCCATGATGTAAGCGTTGAGTTAGGGTTAATCACAGAAGAGGATAATAAATTTACAGAATCGGATGTTTTTAATCCGGGAGAAATTCTTACCACGAAACTATCGCTGGTTATGCAACCGGTATTACCTAAAACGGTTTGTTTTACGGTAAATGTGCCTGAATTGGAAAAGGTATAGGAAAATGCAGGTGAAGCGGTAGAAAAAGTATCGCCGTTACCGAACGAATAAAAGTACCTTACTACATTCAGCGTGGTGTGAGCTGTTATAGTGCATAGAATGGGAGGGGCACACCAGGAAGGTGCTGAAATTGTAAAACCAGGTTTAGGCGCCGGCAAAATGGTGACTTTGTTAAGAAAGGCAACTGTATCGGAGCAAAAGCCATTGTTCAGGGTCATCCACACATTAAAGGCGCCACTGCTGGTGTAGGTATGGTTTATACTGTAGTGCAAACGGAATCGGGAAATAGTAAACGAGGTATCTTTCCCATCGCCAAAGTTCCAGTAACAGGTAACATTACCATTAAGGGTGGTATCACAGTAACTGCTATCGGTAAAAGTGTAATCTACATACTGGCATCCATTGTTCAGGGAAGCAGTAATTGCTGCACGGGGCCTGATGCTAAGGAGGGTATCGCTATACCATTGCACATAGCCCAAATAAGCGGTTGCTTTCAGTTTAATATAATACGATCCGGGCGGCAATAGTAAGGTTTTTTGGTTGTCAAACGAATCGGAGTAATTGGAATCGAGCCGGTATACATACCATCGAAAAGATTTAAAACGATTTGCATCAACAACAGAGGTAACTTTAACTTTTGAACAGCTTTTGTCTGCTATGAAATAACTATCGTAGTATTTGTGGATGCTTAAAATACTCGTTGCTATTCGTGCTGATAAATTAGAACCAAATTCATTAAGTATAAAATTATTACTACTGTCAGGAAATGTAAGTGTTGGCCAGTGTTGCAGATTTAAAAATGTAGGCAAGTAGATTTTTCGGTTGGGACCTCTAACAAACCCGACATATCCGTGTTTTGATAATGGTATTGTTTTCGAAGTCAAATTGTAGACGTTTACGACTTTTAATAATGGCACATAAGATGGGGTTGATGGATTTAGAGCGCTATAATAGAAAACAAGTGAGTCATTGAATGAAGACACAAATTCCATATGATAAAGGTAAGTACTATCAATAAAAACTTTATTTGAAAATATTCCAGTTGATGTATCAAAATTATAGCGAAAAACGGGGAGTTTAATCAAGTTAGGATGTGAGGAAATTGTAAATAAAAATCTGCCTCCACCAGCAAAAATACTGCCTATTTCATATGGGTTGTAAAGAGGCCCCTGCAAATATGGCGATGCATTCTTTTTACTAATTAATCCATCATTAAAAAGAAAGGCATACATGGTATCAGAAGTTATGACAGAGATATAATAACGGCTATCGTCTTGAGTTTCCAGCACATTAATATTCAATATAAAGCAAAAATCTAAAATTTGGTTTTGGGTTGAAATAAATTTTTCGGTAACTGAATTATAAATTGCATATTCTAATTTTGAGTACAGCCCTTGCCCTTCAGTATAAATTAGGTAAATCAGATTCGTGTCGTTGGAATTAAGAAAATAATATCTATTTCTATATTGGATAAAATCTACAAGGGCTGTTTTATTTCCTATATACTTATTATGAGCATTATAAAATTGCAGACTATCTCGACATAAAGAGATTTCTAAACGCCCTCTTTGATTACAATGAGAAATGCAATTTGTCTCAGTTGTTACATTAAATGATGGCATAGAAGATTTTGTAAACACCGGTGGTTCCACATTAAAATCAATACCACTGCTATCAGGAATGTTGAACACATTTTGCTGTGCGCCAACAATTAGAAATATAAAATTTAGCAGGAATATCAGTGTACCCTTCATTGTTTTATTGAAAACTTTGCAGCAAGAGAACTCTTGCTGCAAAGTTAGATAAATTAATTGCCAATTACAGGGGGAGGATTTATAGGGTCTTCTCCATTGGGATCCCAATCGCAAACACCGCAGGGTTGCATTCGAGGGTCACGAACAATTCTTACCCGTAAACCAGTTGATAAAACATTTGAGCTTGCATCAAAATAAAATAGCTCTATGGTGCCACCATTGCGAGTAGTAAATGTGATTCCGTTTGCACAAAAATCATTTAGATTAATTATTTGGTAGGTTGGAAATGATGGTGGTTTCTTTTCATCATTCATATCAACTGCATCACCATTTCTTTTCAGTTGCAAAACAGAAGAAGGTAAATACTGCGGTAGTATACCGGAAATCTTTATATTTACTGGGCAATTGCATCCCGCGTAAACTACAATTTCATTATTCCCCGAACCATCGGGTATAACATGGCCATTAACCTCTAATGTGTAATTCCCGAGTATTTGAGAATTGGCCACATTAGTAAAGAAGATAATTAAAAGGGCTACTAGAAAATTTTTCATATTTAAAGGGTTTAGTTAAGTAAATTAATGATTAAAGTCTACTCCGGGTGTTGGTGTGCAAGTTTCACAAGGAACCGGTGAATAATTGTAACACTTAATAAGATCGGTCTCAAGTACATTTACTGTCCACCCATCTCGAAAAAGATCATGTACACAATTTTGTGGATTTTGATCAAAATACACAGAATAAATGCCTGGCCTTATGATAATAAACTTGTAATTCAGATTCCCATTCAAATCATTGGAGACATTCACAGTATATGCATTGGGATTAAGATTATCTGAATTGTCAGGCTTCTGAACAACACCATTCCGATATACTTTAATGTTTGATGAATTTCCTGTGGCTCCTCCGGTAGCTGTTAATTTTAAATCAATGGGACAAAACATTCCTTTAGTTACTGAAATGTTTTGATTTGAACTATTGATGGTTAAAATTGACGTGCCACACTCAAGAGACCAAAATCCATAACATTGAGAGTTTGATTTAAAGTAAAGAATTAATGGTATAAACAGAAGGACGAATTTAAATTTAGTCATATTTATAAATGTTTTATGGTTTCAAAAAAGATAATGAGAGCTTCTTTTGTTTCAGATTCCACCAATAAAAAGGGCACAACCCCCATTGCATTATTTTCTTTTCTCTGAAGGCTCTGAGAGGCCCGGGGGAATTGAAAACAGCAAAGAGGCTGCACCCAAAAGGGTGCGCCTGCTTTTATGCTGTTTCCCTACCCCTTTAATTTCTCAGATTTTCAGAGAAGGAAACTCGTTAGCAAATGCGCTTTTATATTTTACTACGGAATTCTATTTGTATAACATCATGGAATCACGATGGTATTTTTGTTTCATAGGCTTGTTTGATTTATGCTCAAATATAAAAAAATTAATTCAAAAAAAAGGCAACCCTTTGTGGATTGCCTTCTCTGAAATAAGTTTTTTTATCGTGGCCGGCGGCGGGTGGTGTCGGCCGGGTTTGTGTTAGGGGCCGGAGTTACAGGATTCACACGGTTGCCCGGAGTTGGGTTGGTGCTTCCCGGGTTGTTGTTCGGGCGGTTATTATTCGGAGCCGGAACCGGATTTGGAATCGGAGCCGGTGCTTTTACCGAATCCTGTGGAGCCGGAGACGGTTGTGGTGTTTCACCGCCACCCATACGTTTTTTGCGTTCTTCCAGCATCTGACGGCAAGGCTCGCAGCTATCGGTTTTGCAATCGAAATCGAGTTTCATGCCTTTCTTCCAGTCCATGGTAATAATACGTGTGGTAGTACGACGGTTGAGCTGATGCATGGCTTCATCGCAACCCGGTGCAAAGTTGCCCGGCTCGCACTCGCAATTGTTCAGCAGGCGGAACTCGCCATAACCACGGGCGATCAAACGGTCGGGATCAATGCCCTTGCTTACCAGATAGGCTACGGCCGAATCGGCACGGCGCTGGCTCAGGTCGCAGTTGTATTCTTTGCTGGCACGGCAGTCGGTATGTGAACCGAGTTCCAGTGCGATCTCAGGCCAGTTGGTGAGTACGAGTACCACCGAGTCGAGTTTGATCTTGGCGTCTTCCCGGATGTTGGCCTTGTCGAGGTCATACAGGATGTTCAGAACGCGCGGGATATCTTGTTTTTCCAGGTACAGGTCCACGGTCAGGTCTTTCGACATTTCCAGTCCTTTAGTGGTAACGGTTTCGTTGCGGCTGTCGAAATAGTATTTGCGTTTACCGAACATGAAGTAGTCGGTGTTGGCTTTAATGGTTTTCTTCACGGCACCGGAGTTGTCGGTGGTAAGTACATCCACAATGGTATCATACCCGTTGGTGAGCGGCACGGTGGTATTCGGCAATATTTCGCGGGTGTTTTTATCGAAGGTGCGAACGGTAAGCGTAAATACCAGCGGGGTCATGGTGAAAGAATAGATGTCGTCATCTTTCAGGGTAGCGCGGTTGCTGGTAAAGAATCCGTTTTCCTTTGAGTTGTCGCAGATGAAGCCAAAATCATCGGCTCCGGTGTTGATCGGTTGTTTCATGTTCACCGGTTCGCTCCAGCTGGTGCCGTCGCCTTTGGAAAAGAAGATGTCGAATCCGCCGATACCGCAATGGCCCTTGGAAGCGAAGAAAAGGGTTCCATCGGGATGCACCCACGGGAACATATCGTCTTTGTCGGTGTTGATGTTGGGTCCCAGGTTGATCGGGTTGCTCCAGGTACGTCCTTTCTTTACGTAGTTACATACCCATATATCCTGACCTCCCAGTCCGCCGGCCATATTGCTGGCAAAGTATAATTTGGTACCATCAGCGCTCAGGGCCGGTTGTCCCCATACCGAAATGGTATCGTCGCAGAATGGCAGCGGATCTTCCAGGTTGATAGGCTCCCAGCCGGTAGCTTTTTTATTTACCTTGTAGATCTTACAGTTGATGGATTTGCCATCTTTCCCACCACACTGTGTGATATACATTACATTTCCTTTGCTGTCGAAGGTGATGGCGCCTTCGTTAAACTTGGTGTACACATCCTCTACAAACGTTGGTTTCCCCAGAAAATCGGAAGCGTAAGGGTTCGGTGCGTTTTTGGTTTTCTTCTTATCAATTTTAGAAAGGTACAGGTCGTAATACCCGTTGTGGTCCTCATCACCACTCCAATAATATCCGTCGTTGCCCTTCGGATTCGGGCGGTCGGAAGAGATATAAAGTCCGTCTTTTCCGTAAGCCGGAGCGTAATCGTTGTATTTACTGTTCAGCTTCTTTTCATTTTGCACAATGTAGCGGGTCTTCATGTCTTTCCACTTCAGTGCATTTTCACAACCGGCGATCTCGCAGTCAACGGCCTCGGTCATCTGTCCCGGAAAGCGTTTCTTGAAATCCTGAAGTGCCACAATGGCATCGGGCCACATTTCTGTTGCTTTCAGCATTTTGGCATACATCAGCACCACCTGAGGATCCGCCATTTTACTGGCAGCGGCTTTCTTATACCAGGTGGCGGCTTTTTTATACTGAGAAGCATTTTTATAACTCTCAGCTACCTGAACGGCAGCAGTATAACGCTCTTTTTTGTCTTTAGAGGTGTTATAAATTTTGGCGTAATCATTAGCGGCCTTACCGAATTGTCTTTTCTCAAACTTCTGGTTGGCACCCTGCATGGTGACCTTGCACGTTGATGCCATTAATATCGGAATTAAGGCAACAATCCAAAGAATTCGTTTTGTCATTGTACGGATGTGTTATAATCTATTTTTCCTGTGATAAGGAGGGTTAATACACTGAAAGTAAGTTCCAAATAAAGGAAAATAATACCGAAAAGAAAAATGGAATTTAATCCGGAGAACCCATTGGCCTCATTTACGGCGTATGCCCCGCTGAAATATTCCCGCATGGATGGGTGAAGATGCTTGCCGGGCGCAGGCTTCATCTTGTTTGGTTTCATTCCAGATTAGGAAAAGGTGTGAGTGCCCTCGGTGGCTGAAATGCAGTTTATCGCGCGACTCTTTTTTTTAACAATTTCCTTGAAGATGGCATTCTTTTTCAATGCATTTGAAATACACCGGCACGAGCCAACCCGGGTGAAAAACAGCAGAACCCATACCTTCGCATCCCGTAACAAAATCTCAGGATATGAAAAAAATGTTTCTTTCCATTTTCTTGCTGG
>JBGASH010000141.1:0-7946 GCA_044229775.1 Bacteroidia bacterium | reverse complement strand
ATTTGCAGTTAATGTTACCGATGTTCCGGCACATATTACAGTGCTCGAAGATGAAGCGGTAACGGTTGGTGTAGGATTTACGGTAACAGTTATAGCAGCAGCGGAAGTACAACCACCCGAAATATTAGCATTAACCGAATACGTAGTTGTAACCGTTGGATTAACCGCTAAGGTGCTTCCGGTAGTTCCACTGGGTGACCAGGTATACGATAAACCACCGGTTACGCTAGCGGTTAGTATGGTTGATGATGATCCCACGCAAAACGAACCACCACCCGAAATATTAACCGGAGTTACCAACGTAAATTCGTCGGCACCAATTTCGGGCGGACAACTGCGGTTTTGAACGTCAATATCGGTTGTGTAATTCGCAATATTCACGCCTTTGTTGTCGATAGAAATATCGCTGGTATGTAAATTAGTTCCGGATGTAAATACCGGATTGGCAGAAATAGAAATGGAATCTCTGTTTGGACCAACCAAAGTTTTAAATGCCGCGATAGTTTGGTAAGAAGTTGTTCCGTCGAAGAACACTAAATTTTTAGCGCCCGGAGTTCCTGCATAAAAACTATTTCCGTTTGAACGGACAAAATAATTAGCCAAATTACTTGAACCAAATTGTAAAGCGTAAGTTCTTCCTGTACCTGATCCGGGAATAGAATTATTTACCACCAAATTATTTCTTAGATCAATAGCTGTAACACTGGCGCTAACACTTATTCCGGTTGAACCGAAAGAAGTTGGAACAGCACCCGTTTGATTGATATTAATAGAATTAAAATACAATTTAGCGTCAATATTTCTACCAACGCTAATACCATTAATAGCCGAAGAAAAAGTAGAATTTGCCGCAGTAAGATCGGCCACAAAATTATTATGAATGGTGGCGGTAAAAACAGCCGTTGGCAGCCAATCGATGAACATGCCATTTACAACATTACCTGTACCTTTGGTGTATAAACTGTAAATTTTATTGCGATAAGCCTGTAGACTTACGGGATTAGTTGCATTTGAGATACAATATGCGGAGGTACCCGGACTCAAATAATAATGAATTCCGTTCACATCGCCATTATTGGTATATAATGAATCGATGACGTTATTATAGATCTTAAAGATCCCTTCGTCATAATATTTACGAATTCCTGAAACATCAATTCCTGTTGAAACATTATCCGTATGCAGTTTATGTATAGTATTTGAATAAATATTCTGAATAAATTTTTGTCCTCCTTGTGTACCGGGAATAAAAATTCCGCATACCAGTTTGGAGGTTGAATTGAATAAAGAGTTATTGGAAATGGTATTACCATAAATATTGGATTTAGAGGCGTTACAATAAATTCCGGCAAAGTGTCCTTTGAATGTATTGCCATAAATTTGATTGTTATAAATATTTACGTTGTAAGCAGTATCTGTATTGGCAGAAGCAAATAGCGGAACAAAATTCCATTGTAAGTTATTAATTCCTGAACAAGGCAAACCTGGTCCGTTAAAGTTAGGAGAGTTGCCAATGTTGTTTCTGATAATATTCCCATACACATTTACCTTTCCAAACGTTGTTGTAAACTGCATGCCTCTGAAATTTACCCCACCGGCGTAACCAGGCTGTCCAACCTGACAATTCTCCACCACGTTGTTATAAATATTCATTACATCCGTTAACGTTCCCGAAGAAATTACATAGAATCCATAATGGGCCGCGGTAGAACTATCGGAACTTACTGAAACGGTATTGCTGTAAATACTAATTGTTCCCTCCGAAATTGTTGTTAATCTAATACCATAACAATTTTTTCTGTTACCGGCACCGGTATTAACAATGTTATTGGCAATATTTGGGTTTTTTAAACTTTGGGTTAAAATTCCGGCTGCTGTTGTAGGAAAAGCACCAAGACCTCCTACAGTAATGGTATTACCTTTCGCTACACCTATCTCAATGTTCTCATCATAAAATCCAGCCACGTTTGATCCGGAAGTTCTTATACCAAGTGACACATCGGTAATAATATTCCCATTGAATTTATTGTTCAAATACTGACCAGCCACAGAAGTTGGTTGCAATACTACATCAGATGCATCTACTTCTCTTTCGTAAATTCCCTGAACGTTAATACCGGCAATGGTATTATTACCTTTTGTTAGGTCGATGATACAATTTTGAATATTTACGTTCTGACAACCATCGGTTGAAGAACCTCTTACCAGATAAAATCCTATTTCTGTCCAATTATTACTATTGGTTCCTGCGTCATTTATTCTTAAACCATCAAAGGTGATGTAATCGGTTCCTACCAATTTAAAAGCGGCATCCAACGAAGAAGTTGTTGCAGCAAAATTTACCGTTGGAGTTGTTCCGGCATTCTTAAAAAGTACCGGACTGTTAGCGGTAGGTTTACTTGTTGTGATATTAATTGTAAGAGGTGCTTCATTAAAAACACCGGCGCTAACTACATTGAACGTTACACCGCCCACTGCCACACCGTTAGCATTTAAGGCGCCAACCGCTAAAGCAAACGACACGTAGTTGTTAGACCCTGATCCGCTCGGATCAATTGTTTTAATTCCCGATAACTGTGAATACCCTTTTATTGAAAAAAGGTTTAAACAAATAAGTAATGAGATGTAGATTTTTTTCATGGTTGCCTTTTTAATTTTTAGAATACCAAAATTAGAGTATTACTAAGGCAATTTCAGAACCAAATACATGGTGTTTTTACGAAGGTAAAATACCTAAAAATAGTTTAGAAAATTAAGCTACCAAAAGGCCTATTGATACCCAGTGCTTTAAGGGTATGAGTTCTAAATGGACTACTTTTTCAACAAGATCTTAACCGCTTCTTCTAATTGCTGGTCGGTTCCGTTCATCATGGCATTATATTCGTTTGCCACTTTAAAATCGGGCTCAAGCTGGGTGTTTTCGTAATATTTACCATCGGGCGATTTAATACCTACTTCAGGAATACCGAATACAATAGTTGGGTCTTGTAAATGTTCCCACCAAACAGCAGTACCAGTTCCAGGAACCGGCATACCCACCAATTTTCCAATACCAAGCGTTCTATAAACTACCGGAAACATATGCGCATCCGAATAATTTCCTTCACCCATTAAAACAACTGATGGGTTGATCCATTTTTGTCCGGGCTCATATCCTATCTTTTGTTCGCGCGGAATAAAATCCAAATATTTCTTTCCCGATAAAAAAGTTGCCAGATCATCGTGTAACCAACCGCCACCGTTAAAACGCGTATCAACAATCAACGCTTTTTTATTACTGTATTTCCCCATCACCTGATCAAAAAATTCGCGATAACTTTCATCATTCATTCCTCTTACATGCATATAAGCAATTTCTCCATTAGAAACCTTATTCGTGATCTCCTGCATTTTTTTGATCCAACGCTTATACAAAAGCTCACCTTGTTGTCCGGCGCCAATAGGTTTTACGGTTTCATCCCAGCGCTTTTTAGTTGACTCATCATACAAGGATAATAAAACCGGTTTGCCCACTTTTCTATTAAGGAACTGATAATAGTTGGTGTTGGAGGTAATGTCATTGCCATCAATTTTTTCGATAATAGTTCCGGCTTTTATTTGCGAACCATTCATTACTAACGGCCCCTTTTCGATTACTTCAGCTATCTTTAAACCATTCCCCGAAAAACTTTCATCAAAAAAAGCACCCAGGTAAGCGGTTTCATCCGCGTTTTTAAACGATGGATTATAACGGCAACCAGTATGCGAAGCATTTAATTCTCCTAAAAGTTCGCTCATCATTTCTGCGAAATCGCGATTATTATTTATGTGAGGTAAAAACCTGGCGTAAGTCTGCTTATAATAATTCCAATCCGTTTTTTGAAGATCGGTCACGTAAAATTTCTTTACCACCTGGCGCCATTGGTGTTCGAACATATAAGCGCGTTCATTGGCTAAATTCAAATTCATTTCGGCATTGAACGATACGTTTTTCTTTTCGCCTTTTTCCAGATCTACTTTTACTATATTTCCATCGGCTATTAAAAAAATGTTTTTGGCATCATGGTCAAAAACCATTCCGCCTCCACCGCTTGCGTCTAAACGACACAGCATTTTTGTTTCCTTCTCATGAAATTTATTTACCCAAAGGTCGAAACCCTTTTCGAACCTACACAAGTAATAGATCTTTTCACCATCGGGCGACATCAACGCGTCGGCTAAAATAGAAGAGTGCATGGTCAATCGAGCCTTGCGATCTTCCAGTCCGTTAAATTCTATGGCTATCGGTTTAATTATTTTGCTGATAGAATCTTTCTTTTTCTTATCGTGATGTTCTGTTTCTTTTCCTTCACTTTCTTTAAGGAGTGCAAAATCTTCTTTATTCAATTTAAACCGGTCGTACGTTGCCTGATTTAAAAATAAACCATAAGCGTCGCTTTGGTTACCGTGACTAGCCACATTCTTCATACCATTACGCATCGAGAACCACATTACTACATTTCCTTTGCAGGCCCATTTACCTCCTTCGCCGCCAAAACCGCTTTGCGTTAGATCTACCATCGGCCCTTTTCCTTCAGCATCCATCAAGCCTACTTCCGAACGCCAATTACCCTCCTGTAAAAAATGAACAAGGATGTATTTCCCATCAGGCGACCAATCAAAACTCTGATCACCATCGGCGTAAGAATAATTTTTCTCGGCCGGCATAATAGTGCGGATCTTTTTTGATGCGAGATTAATTACTTTAACCGCTGTGCGTTCTTCTAAAAACCCTACCTCTTTGCCATCCGGCGAAAATTTAGGTTGAAAGGCTTCCGTAGTGCCCGCTAAAATTGTTTCTTCTTTTAAGATGGTTGAATTAAAAAAATATTTTTCTTCTTTACGCGATATAACGGTTTGATACAATCCCCAAATATTATTTCTTTCAGCAGCATATAGTATACTTCTGCCATCCGGACTAAAACTTACCGACCGTTCTTGCCCTGGTGTATTGGTAATGCGTTTGGTAGTGCCATTATCTATTGATGTAACAAACACTTCTCCTCTCACCACAAATACCACTTCTTTACCGTTCGACGATACTTCCATTTCGGTAGCGCCCGTTGTAAAGTTTTCGGTTTTAGTATCGGTATAGCGCTCATCTATTTGAATAGTGATGCTTAGTTTTTGCGGATCGCTGCCGGGTATTTGGGTATATAATTCGCCATCTTGGCTATAGCAAAGCAGATCGTTATTAGAGGCGCTTAAAAACCGCACCGGATTTTTTTCGAATTTACTTACCTGTGTGGCCGCTCCCGGATTTTCGGGCGACATTTTCCAAACATTATAAGTACCGCTTTTTTCGCTTAGGTAATAGATCGTTTTTTCGTCGCCACTATAAACCGGATTGCGATCCTCCCCTTCAAAATCGGTAAGCTTGGTAAATTTTTTAGAAGTGGTTTCGTATTGCCATACATCACGAGTTACCGAAGATGTATGGTGCTTGCGCCAGGTATCTTCGTATCCTTTTCTATCGTGAAAAATATATTTATCGCCCGCTTTATTGATGCGCAAAGCTTCTATTGGAATAGACAACACCTGTGATTCTTTTCCACCGCTTACTGCCACACTATACAATTCGCCTAAAGCAGGAAACTGAATGTACTTAACATCATCCATGCGGCCCGAATAAAAATAAACTTTCTTTCCATCAGGCGAAAAACAATGCGGAATATCACCCGCCGAATTATAAGTAAGACGTTGCGCTGTTCCACCTTCGGCAGCTATTAAATAGATATCATAATTTCCGTTTCTGTCACTGGCAAAAGCTATCCATTTACCATCGGGCGACCACACCGGCATATAATCATGGGCGTCGCTTATGGTTAGAAGCGATGCTTTTCCGCCTTTTGAATCGGTTAAATAAATATCGCCTTTATAACAGAACGCGATCGTTTTCCCATCGGGAGAAATGGAGGGACAACGTAACCACAGCGGGTCATTTCCCGAAAAGGCTGATGTGAAAAAAAATATTAGTACCAGTGAGGTGAAACGGATGGTTGTTTTCATTGACATAGTTTTTGTAAATGTATAATTACAAAAATTAGTAACTCCAACCAAAAAAATAGATGCTTTTTGCCGCGTTTTACCCCTAAACGGGGGAGGAATTTTGGTTTTTATACTCCTTCCATCAGTCACACTTCGACAAGCTCAGTGTGACAATGCACCGTCATGGTGAGCCTGACGAACCATTACTCAGTGATTACTTCACCTTGTGTCACAATTTCTTTTTCTAATAATGATTTTAAGTGAGTTTGCGCTTTTACAATCGTCGGAACAAACCCTTTATATAATCAAGAGTTGCTATCTCTTTATAATTATCACCAAAAGCGTGATTCCACATAAATGGCAAACCATATGATACCAATGTCATGGCATTGATGGTTTCTTCTGTCCACTCTTTACTGATATTTTGTGGTAATTCGATTTTATGTTTCTCTATCATTTGTTTGAATTCAGAAACGCCTTTCGGATAAATATCACCGAGGTGCTGAAAAATAACACAGTTAGCAAAACAATGTCGCGTTCCTAAAATTTTAGATAAACCATAACTGATGGCGTGACATACGCCCACTTCGCTATACGTTAAACTTAAACCACCCATTAAAGAAGCCACCATTAACTTATCGTTATTCTCGGCAGTTTGTCCGGCCTTATCACCTAAATAAACTTCGCGGCATAATTTTAAAGATTGTTCGCCATAAGCTAAGCTAAAGGCGTTATTACGAATGCCGCTTTCGCTTTCTATACAATGTATATAAGTATCCATTCCGGTATAGAACCACCAATCGCGGGGAACGCTTTCAATTAATTCGGGATCCAGAATTACCTGATTAAAAACGGTCCAATCACATTTTAATCCTAATTTTTTTTCAGGACCGGTTAGTACGCCTTTCTTTGCCAGAATTTCATCGCGTAATTTGTCAATTTGTTTTGTAGTAGGCTCGTATGGATCAACATCAATAAAATAAACCAGATCCTCTGGTCTGTTCTGTAATTTAGAGGCTAATGGTTTTCCGTTAAAATAATTATCCACTACATAAACAAAATACTTGTTGTTCTCGGCGCGAACCGGTTCAATGGTTTGTGCCAATTGCGAAAAAGAACCACGGCCGTAAGTAACCTTGTCAATGTTTTTAAAATTTTTGTGCATAAAAGTTCTGAGAGTTAAAATCGCTTACGCGGATTAAAAGGCTTTGTTGGTTTTTCAATGGTAGTAAGCAGACTTTTAAATTTTTTGTCGTTTGCAAATAATTCCAAGGCTACTTTAACGTCTTTATCGCCTTTCAATCCTTGTTCGATCCTTCCATTCTGAAAATAATAACGCGAAACGATTTCCTCTTCCAGGAATTGCTTTATCTCTGGTTTAAATCTTACTAAGTCGTCCTTTTTATTTATTTGCATTTTCTTTTGCAGGGCGTCATATTCCGCTTTAATGTCCTCAAATGACTTTTCTTTTTCAGCATCTTTTTTCAGATCCTCTAGTGATAATTCACTATCGGTTTTATAGGTATAATCTTTATCTTTTAAATAATTCACAAAATCGTTATACTCCGCGTCGGTTAAACTAAAATCTTTTACCGCGCTTATCTGAGGGTGCTTTAAAACGTATTGAGTTGCATAATTGAACATAAGATTTTTGGTGATCACCGAGATCAACACATTACTTAATTTAAATTCTTCGGTTTTAATATCCGGGTTTATACCGGCGCCATCATAAACAATGCGGCCACCTTTTGTTTTAAATGCGGTGATTAGCGAATCCGGAACTTTCTCTACCCTACCCTCGGCGTCTTTGTTAGTGTAATCCAGTGCCTGAATACAACGCATACTTGGAATATAATACTTAGCTACGGTTACTTTTAACTTCGCATTATAAGTAAGGTCGCGGGTCTGTTGCACCAATCCTTTTCCATACGAACGGTTAC
>JBGASH010000140.1:0-7977 GCA_044229775.1 Bacteroidia bacterium | reverse complement strand
AGCTGTTCACCTTTTGAAAGATCGATCAGTGGTGGCGAATATTCCCACGTAGATTCGTAAAGCTGAACGGTCTTAATGTTGGGCTTGTAAGTATAATCTTCGTACCGTAATTGCTTATCGTTTACGTAATCGTCGTCTTTTTTATCTTGCGATACCAGTGTAAGGGATAAAAAGAGACCGGATATGAGAAATTGATATTTGAAAGGAATAGCCAAATTATATTAATGTAAAGATATTACAAAAGCCATGCAAATGGCCCATAAGGGAAGCATCAAATAGCAAAAATTAACATCCTTTGGATAACACGTTTTACGATAATACGAATAGGAGGGAAGGAACGTTAGCGTTTGGAAGCCTTGTTATAGAGATTGACACGTGATTCCTGTTTTTTGAACAAGCGCACAATGTTCTTTTTGTGAGTTACAATTAAGAGCACTGCAACTATTATTGAGAACACGGTTAAAGTGGTGTCGTGATTGTGCATAATAGGTCCCAGAACGATAGGATAACTGATACCTCCCATTATGGAACCTAAGGAAACATAACGTGTGGTAAACAATACAACAAGAAAAACTACGAGGGCAACTGAACACGAAACAGGGGTAATGCATACAACGATCCCTAAAATAGTGGCCACACCTTTACCGCCTCTGAATCCGGCGAAAATTGGGAAGATATGACCTAATAAAGCCGCCATTCCTAACCCTAACTGAAGGTTTACATAATCGGCACTATTAATTTCAAATCCTGAGAGATACGCTAAACAAACAGCGGCAGATCCTTTAAGAATATCGATGATCAATACCGGAATACCGGCACGTTTGCCCAATACCCTAAAAGTGTTTGTAGCACCGGCATTTCCACTTCCAAATTCGCGAACGTCGATATTAAAGAAGCCTTTCCCTATCCATACTGCGGTTGGTATAGAGCCTAAAAGGTAAGCGCCAAGGATAAGTAATATGATCGTTAAGGTTTCCAAAAAATTAATTAAACGTTAAGCAAAAATAATGTAATTTTTAAAATAAAAAAGTACCTATATAAAAGTGCGCAAACGAGTCTTAAACAATAAAATGTTAATTAGCTGACCCTAAGCCGTTAATAAGCGCCTTTTAGCTTCACACCCTGTTCGATGCGCTGTAAAGCGGTAATATAAGCGCCCAAACGCATGCTGGTTTTGTATTTATCGGCGTTGGCCCAAACTGCCGAGAAGGCGAGTTCCATTTTTTGATCGTGTTTGGTATTCACCTCTTCTTCGGTCCAGTAATATCCGGCTTTGTTTTGTACCCACTCAAAATAGGATACCGTAACACCGCCGCTATTGGCAAGAATATCGGGAACAACGATTATTTTCTTATCGTTAAGAATAGGATCGGCTTCTGGGGTGGTTGGACCGTTAGCGCCTTCAACGATCAATTTAGCCTGGATCTTTGAAGCGTTATCTTCGTTGATCACATTTTGCAAAGCGGCCGGTACCAACACATCGCATTTTGAAATTAGGAGTTGCGCCGAAGGAATTTCGGTAGCACCGGTAAAACCTTTTAAAGTATTTTTATTTTTTGAAGCAAAATCAAGAGCGGCTTTAATATCGATCCCTTTTTCATTATAGAAAGAAGCAGTATGATCGCCTATACCAACAATTTTTATTCCTTTTTCGGAAAGTAAACGTGCGGCATGTGAGCCAACGTTACCAAATCCCTGAACAATGGCAGTAATATCAGCTATCTTAAGATTCATTTTCTTAAGGGCAGCTAACGTATTCACCATTACGCCACGGCCGGTTGCGGCATCGCGTCCTAATGAACCACCAACCGAAATAGGTTTCCCGGTAATAACACCCGGTTGATCAAGACCTGTGATCTTGTTGTATTCATCCAGGATCCAGGCCATTTCGCGACCACTGGTTCCCATATCGGGAGCAGGAATATCTCTGTCGACACCAAAAACATCTTTCATGGATTTAGCATAAGCGCGCGACAAACGTTCAAGTTCGCCAACACTCATAGCTTTTGGATCGCATTTAATACCGCCCTTGGCACCACCATATGGTAAATTTGCTACGGCGCATTTAAAACTCATCCACGCCGAAAGGGCCATCACTTCATCCTGATTAACATCGAGGGCATATCTTATTCCGCCTTTTGAGGGGCCTAAATGTGTAGAGTGTACAACACGGTAACCTTCAAAAACCTGTATCTTTCCATTGTCCATCATTACAGGTAAACTTACTTTAACCTGCTTTTGTGGATTTTTTAAAATGAGAGCAACATCATCTGAGAGGTTCATTAGTTTAGCGGCTACATCGAGTCGCGCTAAAACAGCTTCAAACATACTTTCGTGGTTCGCAGCCGCTGCATTAGCAGTTTGTATAGACATAATAATTACGGTTAGTTAGCTGGGGCGTAAAGGTAGTGAATTTAAGCATGCACTCCAATTAAAAGAGGCGATCAATTAACAGGTGGTTTTTAATAAAAAAAGCCAGTTTTTGAGCTGGCTTTCAATTTGTTATAAAATGATCGAGGTGGGTTATAAACAAGATCCTAAATCCTTGTAAGATTTACTTCTTAACCCTTTCAACATAGGCGCCTGTACGGGTATCAATTTTAACCCAATCGCCTTCGTTTAAAAATAAGGGCACCATTATTTCTGATCCCGAATCGATCTTAGCCGGTTTTAAGGTATTGGTAGCGGTATCGCCTTTAACGCCCGGTTCGGCATAGGTAATTTGCGCTTCTACAAAGGTAGGTGCTTCCGCTAAAATAACTGTTTCTCCTTCTTCAAAACTTACACGTACTTCCATTCCTTCTTTCAAAAAACGCGCGCTGTCACCAAAGAGGATCATTGGAACATACACTTGTTCAAAGGTGGTGTTATCCATTACCACTGCGAAATCGCCCTCGGGATAAATGTATTGCATCATTTTGTATTCAACGCGTACAATATCTACCAGCTCACCGCTGCGAAAACGGTTTTCCATTTGTTTACCGTTCTTAAGGTTTTTCATTTTGGCCTGATAAAACGCGCGAAGGTTACCCGGTGTGCGGTGTTGGTATTCCATTATCTGCATAAGTTCGCCATTGAATCGGATCACTGATCCTACGTTGATGTCGCCTGTGTCTGCCATGTTGTAATTAGTTTATGGTTTATAGTCTATAGTTGATAGTAAAATTATGCATCGAGTTCGTGAACAACGCCCATGGCACTGAACTTTTCAATACGTTTGGTGATGCGCTCTTCGGTATTCATTTTTTTAAGGTCAGAAATATGATGAAGGATTTCTTTTTTAACCTGTTCAAACAACAACGAAGGATTACGATGCGCACCGCCTAACGGTTCTTTGATAACGCCATCGATCAAGGAATTATGCATCATATCTTCGGCAGTTAGCTTTAACGCTTCAGCAGCTTTTTCCTTGAAATTCCAGCTGCGCCATAAAATGGAGGAGCACGATTCGGGCGAAATTACCGAGTACCAGGTGTTCTCAAGCATTATTACTTTATCGCCAATACCAATGCCCAACGCGCCGCCACTAGCGCCTTCGCCAATGATAATGCAAATAACAGGCACTTTTAATTGGGCCATTTCCAATAAATTTCGGGCAATGGCTTCGCCTTGGCCGCGTTCTTCGGCTTCTAATCCGGGATAAGCGCCGGGCGTGTCAATAAAAGTAACAATGGGTTTATTGAATTTTTCGGCCATTTTCATTAATCGTAAAGCTTTACGATAACCTTCAGGATTTGCCATTCCGAAACGACGGGCCTGACGGGTTTTAGTATTGGTTCCTTTTTGTTGACCAATGAACATAACGGTGTGACCATCTACGTCACCAAAGCCGCCTACCATGGCTTTATCGTCGGCCACGGTGCGGTCGCCATGTAATTCTATGAATGTTTTATTGCTTATAGCGTCAATGTAATCTAAAGTGTAAGGCCTTTCGGGGTGACGGCTTACTTGTACGCGCTGCCAGGGGGTAAGATTGCTGTAAATTTCGGCCGTCTTTTCTTTTATTTTTGCCTCAAGGTCAATTAAAGATTTGGAAACATCTACCTTACTTTTGGCAGCTACATCTTTCAGTTTTTCCAATTCTTTTTCAAGCTCCTCAATGGGCTTTTCAAAATCGAGATAAGTCATTTAGTATCGTTAGCGGGGGCAAATATAATAAAAATAAGGGCAGGGGAGTTCGCTTGTGGGAAATGTAAATAATTGATAATTAATAAATTGAAGTTAGTAAAACCTCATGTCTTCATTCCAATAACACATACGTCCCTTCGTGAGGCTCAGGGTAAACTACTCCTCATGTGTTATTGAATTTTAATTACAATTATTTCAGATCTTCATTCCAATAACACATACGTCGTCGGTTTGTTCTAGGTTGGTTTTCCAGCCAAAGTGTTTGCCTTGTAAAATGGTTTTAAGCGACGAGAAATTATCGGCGTTGTTTTCAATTAAAAGCTGTTCGAATTGTTTGTACCGGAATTTTTTTCCTTGCGGACCGCCAAACTGATCGGCATAACCATCGGTGAACAGATAAAAGGAATCGCCCTTTTTTAATTGAAGTGTATGGTTGGTAAACGGATCCATTTTTGAATGTATGGCGATGGGCATTTTATCGGCCTTTATTTCTTTGAGTTCGTTACCTTGAAAATAATATAAAGGATTATTAGCGCCCGCCCATTGTAATTCAAACGTTTTTAAATTAAGACGCGCTAACGAAATATCCATTCCGTCTTTATTTTCGCCTTCTTTTCCGGTTTGTCCGAGCGACTTAATAACCCGATCGCGAAGTTGATCCAGAATTTGCGCAGGGGTTAAACTTTTTTCAGCAACAGTAATTTCGTTGAGGAAAGAGGTGCCTAACATGGTTAAAAAGGCGCCAGGCACGCCATGGCCTGTACAATCGGCAGCTGTTAAATAAAGGTAGTTGCCTTTTTCAAGCACCCAGTAAAAATCGCCGCTTACAATATTCTTTGGTAGGAAAAGTACAAAATGTTCGGGCAAATGTTTGCTTTCGTATTCCTCCGATTTTAAAATAGCGCGCTGAATTCGCTGGGCATAATTGATACTGTCGGTAATTTCGCGGTGTTCTTCTTCAATGATATTTTTTTGTAATTCTATCTGATGGTTTTTAGCCTCTACTTCTGCTTTTTGTTCGGATATCACTTTATTGTCTTTTTTCTTTTGCGAATAGCCGCGATAGGCGACAAAAGCCAGTGAAAGCATTAAAATAAACCCTCCGGCAAAGGCGATCTTTTGTGTATTTTGTCTTTTTACTTCGGCTTCCTGTTTTTCGATCTCGGTTTTTTGCAGTGCTTTTTCTCCGTTAAGGTTTTTTATTTCCAACTCCTTTTTTTCGGTTTGATATTTGGTTTCCATTTCGGCAACCTGTTTAGCGCTTTCTCGTCCGAAAATAGTATCTTTTAAACCAGTATACTCCCACAGGTAACTGTAAGCGTCTTCGTATCTTTTAAGTTTATCGTTAGCTTGCGCCAACATTAGATTACAATGTAATTTTAAAGTGGTATGACCGATCTTTTCGGCGTAGGCTAAACTTTGTTTTAAATAATCGGCCGCTTTAATTTGATCATTTCTATTTTTACTGTCTTTATAAATAAGTTGATAATTTTCACCCATATTACATAGTGATTCGGCGATCCCTTTCGGATTATCAATTTCTTTATACATTTTAAGACCCAGCTCATTGCATTCAATGGCCTTTTTGTGATCGTTGAACTTATTATAGCACCCCGCCATTAAATTATAGGCATGGGCAACACTTTCAAGATCGTCTATTTCTTTATAAATGTTCTGGGCTTTTGTATAATACTCAAGCGATTGTTTAGGATCTTTTTTATCGGTTGTAATTCCTAAATTAAGATAACAAGCCGCCGTTCCTTTTTTATCTTTTTCGGCAATACAAATGTCAAGCGCTTTTTTATAGTAGAATACAGCTTTCTCTTTGTTTTGTTGTTCCCTGAATACTTCTCCCATACCAATATAAGCGTAGGCTTCGGTGGTTTTGATCTTAGCCTCTTCGGCAGTTTTGGCAGCCGATAAAAAATTATCGAGCGATTCTTTAAATTTCCCCATGCTTTTATAAACGATGGCGATGTTCTGATACCTCATGGCAACAGTTTTGGGGCGTTTTATTCTTTTTGCGCCATTAAGGGAGATAAAAAAATATTTTAAGGCAGAGTCTAATTGACCTTCTCTCTGATAAAACAAACCCCGTAAATGATCGGCATTAACGGTACCCATAGGCCAATTGGCTCTTTTTCCGATCTTCTCGCACGAATCGGCAATGGGGAAACAGAGCTCTCTTTTAAAGTTCGCGTATTTTAAAGCGGCATTATAAAGTCGTTTAATTTTTACCGAGTCGTCTTTTAAGTGGGACGTGTTTGTAAATACCGTATCGGTTTGTGAAAACACAGAACAGGTAAATCCTAAAAAAACTATTATTGAAAGGAAAAATCTCAAAGTAATACCAAACATTGATCAGGTACAAATTAAGCAAATAAAAACGACAATCTTATACCAGGTCGTCCATGGTATAAATACCCTTTTTATTAGCGAGGAATTCGGCGGCTAGTACTGAGCCTTGTGCAAAACCTTTGCGGTTATGTGCCTTATGCATAATTTCAATATCGTCGATCGCCGAGGAGTATTTTATGATATGTGTACCCGGAACTTCACCTTCCCGCACATCTTTAATGAACAGGGTATCGTTATTTTTATGTTCAATGCTCCAGTTCTTTTTGCGGTTTATTTTTTCGATCACCTGTGTGGCTAAGGTAATGGCGGTACCACTGGGTTTATCCAATTTATGAATGTGATGAATTTCTTCCATACTTACCTCGTACTCGGGATAATTGTTCATGATCTCCGCAAGGTATTTGTTGACCTTAAAAAATAAATTTACGCCCACGCTAAAATTGGTGGCATGAAATAAACTTTGGTTCTTATCGAGGCATTTCTTTTTTATGGTTTCAAATTGGTCGTACCAGCCTGTTGTACCAACTACCACCGGTAATCCGGCATCAAAACAAAGGTTAATGTTATTTATAACGGTGTGAGGGGTGCTGAATTCAATGGCCACGTCGCCTTTTTTAAGATCGTTCGCTGTAATACTTTTGGCATTATGTTCATCTACCTTTAAAACAACTTCATGTTTTCTGCTAAGGGCTATCTTTTCAATTTCTTTGCCCATTTTTCCGTAACCGAGTAATATTATTTTCATAGTTATTGTTTTCGTGATAGCTTCACCCCAGCTGCGGGTGACGTGTATTATTTAAAGTTTAATTGTATAGTTAATCCGCCTTGCCAGCATATATTACTAGCATTAGTTATTCCAATATGGTTGTAGGGTGTTATTTTCATGCTAAGGTCATCGCTTACATCAAATGTTTTTAGATGCGCGTCAACATTCGCATCAATAATATTTAAAACATATACAATGGTACAACCTATTATTCCCAGGTCTCTGTATTTACGGTATCGGTTCTTTTCGCTAAGTAACTGATCGCTTCCCAGTTTTGGGTCGGTAACATTAATGGTATTGCTGTCGTTATCGTTCTCGTATTTTAAATTATCGCGGTAATAAGCAAACTTTTTTTGATTGGTTGCCAGCAAATAACCAAATCCGCCGAGGCCGGCGTAAATAACCGGAACTTTCCAATATTTACGATTGTAAACCTGGCCAAGTCCGGGTAGAAAAACACTCATTAAAGTGGTTTTACGGGCATTGCCGTAAATAGCTTTTTTATTTGCTTTTTTTTCGACCTTAACGCTATCAGTTTGCGCGTGCGCGAAATTGGTTCCTAAAAAAATAGCGACACATAAAGTAAAAAGATATTTTACAAAAACGATCCTCAAAAAAATTATTTAATGTCTTTTACCAAAATTTTTCCGGTGGCATTGTTAAGGGTCTCATCCATTTCGTTCATCAACCGGTTAATGGTGGCCAATTCGGCAGTATCCGAAATA
>JBGASH010000139.1:0-7991 GCA_044229775.1 Bacteroidia bacterium | reverse complement strand
ATTATCCATTTACCGTGACTTTATAGGTGATCTTTGCTGTAGGTTCTAATGTTTTTGAGACAGAACAGTATTTTTCAATTGATAATTGTACTGCTCGTTCTGCTTTTTCTTTTTCTATTTTTCCTTTTAATTTGAAATGAAGACAAATATCCCTGAATAAAGAATAATCCTGTATCTTTTCCCTTTCTCCTTCTACTTCTACTTCAAACGATTCAATTACTTGTTTTTGTTTTTTTAAAATTAATATCACATCTATTGCGCTGCATCCTCCTACCGCTGCCAGTAACATTTGCATGGGCCTGAATGCAGCACCACTTCCTCCAATATCTTTGGCTCCGTCCATATGCAAAACGTTCCCGTCTTCGTTACGGGCTTCCATATGGAAGTTGTCGTCTATGCGCTTAAGATTGACCTTCATTTTTTTTTGCCACAAAGGCGCAAAGGCGCAAAGTGGGGAGACAAAGATACGTTTTTTAGAATGAATTTACACCGTTAACCGTGGTATATTTCATGGTATATTTTACACCGGGATTAATGTATTTATAAGCGCTATGACTCATAAGCGAAGCCTCATGAAAACCGCATAATATCAATTTTAATTTGTTTTTATAGGTATTAATGTCGCCTATAGCGTAAATGCCCGGAATATTTGTACTATAATCCTCCGTATTCACTTCTATCGCGTTCTTATCAATGTTAAGGCCCCAATTTTCAAGCGGACCTAATTTTGGGCTCAAACCAAACAACGGAATTAAATTATCGGCGTCGATGCTTTTTTCTTCATTCGTTTTTATATTCTTTACTCCCACATTTTTTAGAACACCATTCCCGTTTACATTAATGAGATTAGAATTAAGTAACAAATTAATTTTACCTTCTTTGGCTAAATTCAAAACTTTATTGATGCTATCCGGCGCTCCACGAAACGATTCACTACGATGAACCAACGTAACTTCCTTTGCAATGTTCGCTAAAAAAATGGTCCAATCAAGCGCAGAGTCGCCACCACCTGCTAATACTAATTTTTTGTCGCGGTATTTTTCCGGATCAAGCACCATGTAGCTAACGCCTTTTCCATTCTCAAAACGTTCCAATCCTTCTACTTCTGGTTTGCGCGGTTCAAAACAACCTAACCCACCCGCAATAACTACTACTTGCGCCGAGATCTTTGTTCCCAAATTAGTAGTAAGAATAAAATCGCGCTCCCCGACTTTATCCAGCGACTCAACTCGTTCACCAAAAGTAAATCCAGGTTTAAAGGGTTCTGCTTGCTTTAATAAATTATCTACCAATTCCTGAGCTAAAATAGTTGGGTAACCCGGAATATCATAAATTGGCTTTTTGGGATAGATCTCAGAAAGTTGTCCACCCGCCTGTGGTAAATAATCAATTAAATGACAACGCATTTTTAAAAGTCCTGCTTCAAATACGGCAAATAATCCTACGGGTCCTGCGCCTACAATGGCTATATCTGTTGTGATCATAATGATGTTTGAATGTTTAATGTTTTCTTTAAAAAAATAATCTTTTTAGGCTTACAATTATCACTAATATTCCCACTAAGATCATAATAGCTTTGGTTGGAATTTTATTGGCTAGGTAAGCTGCTATTGGCGCAGCGATAACACCTCCAACTATTAGTCCAATAATAATTCCAATGTGCGTTAATCCGATGATGGTGAAAAAAGTGACAGAGCTTGCCAGTGATACAAAAAATTCGGTGAGGTTCACAGAGCCAATGGTATAACGAGCGTTTCTTCCTCTGGCTATTAGTGTTGAAGAAACGATAGGTCCCCAACCGCCGCCGCCAATAGAATCTAAAAATCCGCCAACCAAAGCCAATGGAAAAATACGTTTGATCTTTTCTCTTATTTTATCTTTCTTCAACGCTTTTGAAATAATAATGACTCCCAGTATTAAAGTATAAACTGAAACGATAGGTTTAATAATATAATTGTAATCTTCAAATGAAGATAATATATAAGCTCCCAGTATTGCGCCAATAACTCCCGGAATTAAAAGGGTTTTAAACAATTTCGTATTCACATTTCCAAATTTCAAATGCATTAGTCCCGAAACGCCACTGGTAAATACTTCCGATGCATGAACACTTGCACTGGAAGCGGCGGGTGGCACGCCCGCCGACAACAAAAATGTGGTTGCCGTAACACCATAGGCCATTCCTAAAGCGCCATCGATCATTTGCGCGGTAAATCCTGCCAGAATAAAAAGGAAGAATGAAGAGTCTATGTTTTGTGACAATGAAGCCACATATCCACCTAATACCTCCGGTGGTAAATACGCGCAAAATAAATATCCCACCAAAATAAGAATGGGAATACTTACACTGTACGTCCAGATCCTTCTTTTACTTATTCTTGTTTGAACGCGTCCTTCCTTAACAAGTATGGATGTGATCTTGTTAAGTTCCTTTACTTTTTCTGTAAAATCCCCACTTAAGTATTTCCTTACTTCAGTTAAATTATCCACTGCCTCGTTGATCTCATTCGGAAAACTTTCATCGAGGGTTTCACGGATACGTTTTGCTACGGTTGGCGATTTTCCATTGGTAGAGACCGCAATTTTCACATTTCCCTTTTGAACAATTGATCCTAAATAAAAATCGCACTGCTCGGGGGTATCGGCTACATTGGTGAGAATGTTCTTTTTCTGAGCCAGTTCTTTGATCTGTAAACTCGTGTCCTTATTATTTACAGCCGAGATCACAAAATCAATGTCGTTAAGGTCGCTCTCTACGAACGAACGCTGGTGAATTTGAATATTGGAATGATCTTTAACTAGCGTTTTTATTTCTTCGCTTACGTGGGTTCCAATTAGCGTAACATGCGTTTTTGGACTATTGCTTAAAATGGCCGACACTTTTTCGTGTGCTACTTTTCCGCCGCCAACGATGAGTACTCTGAAATTTTCCAATTTCAAAAAGACAGGGAACAACTTGTTTTTTACTTCTATACTCATTTTAAATTAATTTTATGATAAACATTGAAACGTACGACGTTTATTTTGTCGAGTGTGTAACCATTTGACATCAACTGCCAGATGTACATGAATTGCAACTGAACAGAAAATTTCTTAGTGATCTCTGTATTTACACCGGCCCAGGTTCTATTCTGATCAAAATAATTATTCGAAATGTTCTTTCCGGTATTGATCATAACTTCGTTTCCAACAACCAGAGAGATTTTACTTTCGGCGGGATATTGTATGTCGAACCTATATCGAAAGCGCCAGTTGAATTTAAAGATCCCGTTAGGTTCACCACTAGCAACACCTTCATTAAATCGTTGTTCAACTCTTAAACGATTATTGAGTTTTACCTTTCCGATTCTATCCGACAGTGCGACCTCTTCCCATGGTCGCCATTCGCCACGGGTCACCACATCGTTCAAATAAAATCTAAAATGCGCCAGTCCTGCTGTTACATTTAAGCGCGAATTTATTTTATAATTAAGTCCTATCCTTGCTAAAGCCTGCAATGGTGTTTTGTACCAATCTTTAGTACGGTATTGAAGATCGCTATTCAAACTCCACTTATCATTTATTTTAACAGAATTATAATATCCCATCCAAAGCATGTTGTCGTATTTATACTTTGCTAATTGGTCCTGAGCAAAAAGCTCTCCACCGCTACCTTTAAAGATGAGCGGGGAGAGTGTGTGAATTAATACTACCAACGACAGTACTTTGAATTTTGTTTTCATAACTTCAATAGATCCTCGCCACTAATTCAAAAGGTATTTCCAATTCGTTAATTCAACCGGGAAATCGCTGTGCTGTTTTACCACATCACCAATTACAATAACAGCCGGAGAAGAAATACCCGCATCATTTACCGCTTCCACAATAGTATCTATCGTTGCCAACGCATAATTTTCGGAAGGCAACGAACCATTTTGGATCACCGCCACCGCGGTATCGTCTTTTCCTTCTTTCTTAAAGATCTCTGTGATCTCATTTAATTTATGAACCCCCATTAAGATAACAACGGTCGCGTCGGTCTTTGCAGCCACTGCTACATCTTTCGATATTTTTCCTTCACTCGTTGTTCCCGTAATTACCCAAAAACTTTCGCTCACGCCGCGTTGGGTCACTGGAATTCCGGCTAACCCCGGAACACCAATGGAACTGGAGATACCAGGAATAAATTCGGTTTCAATATTAAAGATCTCGGCATATTTTATTTCTTCATTTCCACGTCCGAATACATGCGGATCGCCGCCTTTTAAACGCACCACATTACCATGCGTAAACGCCAGGTCAACGATCAAAGAGTTGATCTGCTCTTGTGTGTACTCGTGATTGTTTCTTCTTTTACCAACAAAGATCTTTAAAGCGTCAATTGGAGCATACTTTAAGATCTCTTTATTAACCAGCGCATCATATAGTACTACGTCGGCATTACCTAAGGCATTGGCACCTTTTACAGTTATTAATGTTTCGTCGCCGGGACCGGCTCCGATCAAAATTAGTTTTGGATATATTTCTTTTTTCATGATTTCTTGTTTTAAGTTGTTATTGGATTTTTATTGAGGTTTTCGTGGGTCTCTCACCCTGCCTTCTCCCAGGGGGAGAGGGAACGCGTTTTCAAAAACACATTCGACAACAGCAACAACAGCGTTCATATTTTATAAGAATATATTCCTTTTTCATTTTAATTGAGTGATAATGTTTCTACCTCGCGGTATAATTTTACTTTATAGGTGAAATCGGTAGCTTCTTCAAAATATTTTTCGGCAAAAGCTCTCGATGCTTCATTTTGATTTATTTGAAGAACCAGATCTTTAAATGTGTCGGCTAATGCAATTAATTTTGTTTCGGTAAAATGTTTGTCAAAATCATTGATCACACCATGATGCGTGTTCACATGGACCTGCTTATCCAGTAATAATGCTTTAGCCCCATTGATGAAGGCGGCGTACGAATAATAAATACTATCACCCCATTGTTCATTCGCAAACGCTTCGGCACTCCATGCCAGTTTTTCTTCGGCTTCAAAAAACAACGTCTGTACCAGGTCTATCACCACACCGGCACACTCACCCACGCCTATGGCGGTCGCAAATTTTTCATCCGATCCCCAATCCAAAAGATCTTCAGGTTTTAAAGTGGTATTATCGCCTAATGGTTTCAGTAACTGATAAAAATAATCTTTCCCCTGACGGTCGTAATACGAATTAAAATATTCTCCTTCTGCAGCGTTCTTATCAAAATCGTTGAATAGGGTTCTTAAAACATCGGGGCCGCGTTTACTCGCTACTTTAATAACTTTGTCTGAAATTCTTCCTGCACCATTTCCTAAAGTTCCACCCCCGAGCAAAACCTGTAAGGCAGGCACTACATTGGTTCCCACTTTAAAAGAACTCCCATGAAAACCTATTTGTGCCAGACTATGCTGACCACAAGCGTTCATGCAACCACTTATTTTTATTTTGATGTCGTGGTTATAAATAAGATCCGGAAATTCTTCTATAATTACTTTTTCCAAAGCCACAGAAACATGAGTACTGTTAGAAATAGCGAGATTACAAGTATCGGTACCCGGGCAAGCGGTAATATCAGCTACCGAATCAAATCCGGGTGTGGCCAAATTTAACCGCGTTAACTCACTAAATAGAAAAGGTAACTCATCTTCGGTAACGTTTCTCAATAAAAATCCCTGATTGATAGTTAAACGGATGTCATTCGCGTCTGAATATTTCTTTGCCACATCCACAAATTCTCTTGTTACAGTTGTGGAAATATTTCCTAATTGAATTTTTACGTACACACCAAAATAACCTTCATGTTTTTGCTGAAAGGTGTTAGTGCCTAGCCATGTTTTATAATCTGTTTCATTAATAACCGGAAGAACATCCGGTAACTTTGTTTTGAATTGAAGTTCTGTTTCTTTTTCGGTAATAGCAATTTCAAACGTTTTTACCAATACCGCTTTTTCTTCTTCACGGGCCAGTTTTAAAAATTCTTCTACTCCAATTTTATTGATCAAATATTTAATTCTGGCTTTATGTCTGCTAACTCTTTCGCCATAACGGTCAAATACGCGGATAGCCGCTTCTATAAAAGGGATCAATTTATTTACCGGTAGAAATTCGAAGGCGGTTTGCGCCAAAAAAGGCTGGGCCCCCAAACCTCCACCAATTAAAACTTTAAATCCATGCTGGTCATTTTCTATTTTAGGTATGAAACCAAAATCATGAATATAGGTGAAGGCGGTGTCTTTATCACTATTTGAAAAAGCGATCTTAATTTTTCTTCCCAATTCCTGTCCAAATGGTTTTCTTAAAAAATATTGAAACGCTGCTTTCGCGTAAGGCGAAACATCAAATGGTTCATTGGGATCAATACCGGCTTCGGGTGACGCCGTAATATTGCGTACGGTGTTGCCGCAAGCTTCACGCAAAGTAATATCATCCTGCTCGAGTTTAGCCCACAATTCGGGTGTTCTTTCTAAACTTACGTGATGTATTTGTATGTCCTGACGGGTAGTTAAATGCAAATTGCCATTAGAGTATTGGTCGCTGATATCGGCAATACGCAACAATTGTTTTGCCGAAACTTTGCCGAAAGGTAGTTTGATCCGGATCATTTGTACGCCTTGCTGACGCTGACCGTAAACCCCACGGGCTAAACGAAGACTACGAAATTTTTCTGAATTAAGTGTTCCTTCTTTGAACTCCCGAATCTTCTTTTCGAGGTCAAGGATGTCTTTCTCAACCAATGGATTTTCTATTTCGGTTCTAAAACTTTGCATTTTAATTTATCATTTTAAATTTTAGGTCAATAAAAAAAGCCCTTCCGGCTAAACGGAAGGGCTTTAATAAAACTAACAACTAAATTAACCAATCCGCATATATTAAGAACACATACAGCAAAGCATATTATGCTTTACAACGTTGATCTTATATGCGGTACTATTTTTCATTTTGCTGGTACAAATTAACTGCCTAATTTTTAATTATGCAAGAAAATTTTAAAAAATCTTTCTATCTCCTACTATTTATGTAGGAATATTTCGTCTGGAAGTCCCGTAGTTATTGAGTTTTTGTTTTAGAAATTAACTTCGATTCACGCTTTAAAATGTCGGCCAAACTGGTTTTGGAGAGTATTTTTATGCTGGCTTCACGTACTTCAAGCACCACATCACGTAACCCGCAGGTTTCTTCATGGTGACACTCTTTGCAGGGCTCATAAAAATTAAGACTTACGCAGGGCAATAACGCTATTGGGCCTCCCGTTAAACGGATAATATTACTAAGCATTATCTCCTCAGGATGCTTGATAAGATAGTACCCGCCTTTACTTCCCATTTTACTTTCTACAAAACCAAGATGACGAAGTTCGAGCATGATGGTTTCAAGAAATTTTCGCGGTATTTTTTCGTTTTTTGACAGAGTGGAGATCTTCATTGGACGGTTCTCTTTATACTCTTTTGCCAATGAAAGAAGGGCTTTAATGGCATACTTGGTCTTTTTCTGGATCATAACTAGAAATCTATTTGAAAAACAAATATACTACTAATTTAGTAGGAATTAAAATAAATTTAAAATTGCTGATTTTAATTAGAAAATATTTCCAAAAACAACCTTTTCTGCTTTGTTTTTTTGTGTAACCGTTTTTTTGTATTTTTAATACAAAATATCCTGAAATCTTGAGGCCATTTATTAAAAAAAGTTTTTTTCTTTTAAACTTAGTTCTATTCGTTTTAAATTCATTTTCACAGGATTTAAATAAAAAAACTATTAGCTCTAATGAGCTAAAGAATCTTGAGGTTTATTCAAAAGTAAATAATTTAACCACTGAAGAATACAACTTCTTACTTCAGGAATATACTTCACAAAAAACACAACTAAACAATTATGCTCCGCCTCATTATCAAACTGAAGACGCGATGACTCCTATTAGTTGTAACGGAAACGCTAACATTAATAATATAGGTTTTGAGTTGGGCAATTATAATGGATGGTCGTTTT
>JBGASH010000004.1:8653-50993 GCA_044229775.1 Bacteroidia bacterium | reverse complement strand
AGAAAAAAAACGTAACGAGATCTTTCAAATGGCCGTTCTCGAGCCAAAATTAGCCATATTGGATGAGACTGACAGCGGTTTGGATATAGATGCCTTAAAAATTGTGGCCAACGGCGTTAATAAATTAAAATCAAAAGATAACGCCACCATCGTGATCACTCACTATCAACGCTTATTAGATTATATCGTTCCTGATGTTGTTCACATTCTTTATAATGGGAAGATCGTAAAATCTGGCGGCAAAGAACTGGCACTTGAATTGGAAGCAAAAGGCTACGAAGAAATTAAAAAACAATTTGAATCAGTGATATAACAATGTCGGCTTTAGTGGAAAATAAAAGTTCAGTTACTCAGTCGAAGATCGATCAGCTACAAAAGCATTCAGGAAAGGTCGCCTTCATGCCCGATAACGCCATTGTTGATGCCATTCGATATATTGAAGAAAAAGGCATTCCCAATAATAAACACGAAGATTACAAATATTGCAATACGGAAGCGGTTCTTAGAAAAGAGTTCAAAACCATTTTCAATTCATTTAACACTATCGCAAATGTTGATGCTCGTAAAATAAAAAATTGCATTAATGTTGTTGTACTTAATGGCGAATACAAAAAGGAATTATCGGATAAAACCAATGAAGTAATTGTTTCAAGTTTAGCGGAAGCCGATAAAAGCGTTTTATCAAAGCACCTTACAAAATATGCCGATGTAAATTCAGATCCGTTCATTGCTTTAAACACAGCGTTTTGTTCGGGAGGTTTATTTATTCACATTACAAAAGACCTCAACACTCCGCTTCACATCATCAATATTAATTCCGCTAAAGAAAACGCCATTCTTGATCCTCGACAACTAATAGTTACAGAAAATAATACACATTCGGTAATTGCAGAAAGTTTTATTTCTGAAAACAATTCGGCTAATCTTTTTAATAATCATCTTACAGAAATTTATGTTGGCGAAAATTCGCATGTAAAGAGTTACCGTTTACAAAATGAAGACCTAAGATCTTACCAGATCAATACCACTCAGGCTCATATTAAACGATACGGCAATTACGAAACCAATACCTTTACTTTTGGCGGCGCTTTTGTTCGTAATAATTTAAATGTGGTATTAGCCGATGATCTTTGCGAATCACACTTAAACGGTTTATTCATAACTAACGGAACTCAATTAACCGACAACCATACGGTAGTAGACCATCAAAAACCTAATTGTCAGAGCAACGAATTATACAAAGGCATTGCTAAAGATAGATCGACCGGCATCTTTAACGGAAAGATATTTGTTCGCAAAGACGCTCAAAAGACCAATGCCTACCAAAGCAGCAAAAACATTTTATTAAGTGATGAGGCCACCATTAATACCAAACCTCAACTGGAAATTTATGCCGATGATGTAAAATGCTCGCATGGAACTTCAACCGGTAAAGTGGATGAAGACGCACTTTTTTATTTAAAGGCCCGCGGCATCGGGGAAGACAAGGCCCGAAAATTACTTTTACAAGCCTTTGCTCAGGAACTTATAGATAAGATCGAAATTGAAGGGTTGAAAGAAACTGTTTCACAACTTTTTGAAACCGCTCTATAACTGTGTACAATGTCAATAAAATAAGGAAAGACTTTCCCATTCTAACGAAAACCGTTAATGGCAAACCCCTGATTTATTTTGACAACGGCGCCACAACACAAAAACCCAAAGTAGTAATAGAATCCATCGTAAAATTTTACAGTGAGCAAAACGCAAATATCCATCGCGGCGTTCATACTTTAAGCAGAGAAGCCACGGTTCTTTTTGAAAATGCCCGTAAAACGGTTGCCAACTTTATTAATGCTAATCCCGATGAAGTTATATTTACAGCCGGTACTACCGACGGGATCAACATCGTTGCAGGCGGTTTAAATTTACCGGCAGGCAGCGAGATCATTATTACCGAAATGGAACACCATTCCAATATTTTGCCATGGCAATTGTGGTGCGAAAAAAATAAAGGAAAACTTAAAGTAATACCTGTTAATTCGGATGGTACTTTACAAATAGAAAAACTTAAAGAGTTAATTACACCAAAAACAGCCGTATTGGCCCTTACACATGTTTCAAATACACTTGGCGTAATTAATAATGTAAAGGAAATTATCAGCAAAGCCCGCGATCTTACGGTGCGAACATTGGCTGTTCTGGTTGATGGCGCGCAATCGGTTCCGCATATGCCAATTAATGTAAAAGATCTTGATGCTGATTTTTTTGTTTTTAGCGGGCATAAAATGTACGCTCCAACCGGTATAGGTGTTTTATGGGCAAAAGCCAATTATATAAATTCGTTACAATTAAGTAAGGCCGGAGGCGGTACTATTAAGACCGTTAGTTTTGAAAGAACCGAATATGCCGAAGGACCTATCCGCTTTGAGCCCGGCACGCCAAACATTGAAGGCGCCCTTGGTTTAGCTGCAGCTATTCGCTACATGGAGTTCATTGGAACGCCAACAATCGCCGGGTACGAACATAAACTTTTAGAATACGCAACAACCAAATTAAATGAATTACCTGAAGTGGAAATTTATGCCAACCATCTAAAAAAAGCTTCGGTTATTTCATTTAACGTTAAAGGCAGTCACCCATTCGATGTTGGCACTATTTTAGACATGCAGGGTATTGCTGTAAGAACCGGACATCATTGTACACAGCCCCTTATGAAACTTTTAAAGATACAAGGAACGGTGCGCGCTTCTTTTTCGTTCTATAACACCATTGAAGAGATCGATGTCTTTATTACCGCTGTAAAAAAAGCAATAAAAATGTTGAAATGAGATCGGTTATCGTCATATTTCTTTTACTTCATATGCTGGTTTTGCCTGCCCAAAATTTTTCAAAAGATGATTACAGGACGGTAAAAGAAGAAGGTGACTTTTTAAATGGTAAAAAAAATGATATCTGGAAAGAATACTACAAGAACAATATTTTAAAATCTATAGGCGAGTATGAACCAGCAAGTCCTGAACGAATAATTATTGTGGATCCTGATAAAAGTCTTGAAACTGTAAAACTCGACACCACTAATTTAAAAATTGAGCTTGCAAAGAATCTTTCACTTAAAAAAGGACAATGGAAATATTTTTATCCGGATGGTAAGTTAGAGTCGGTTGAAAATTTTATTCCTTGCTTTTACTGTGTACTTTATACCACTATAGACGCCAAAACGTCGCAACCCATCCTTTCTCACAATGCACCTGAAGCCGCTTTTCACGGAAAACAAATGGGCTTTCATTATAATGGAAAGACCCGTTCGGAAGCTGAATATAAGAATGGCAACCTGGTTTATGTAAAATATTACGACGAAACCGGAAAATTGGAAATAGAAGAAAAAGGAGGAACGAAATGAGCATTGAGGAGATAGAACAGGAAATAATTTCGGAATTTGAAATTTTTGGCGACGACTGGGAAGGAAAATACGAGCATTTAATTGACCTTGGAAAAAGCTTACCTTTGATAGCTGAAAAATACAAGACAGAAGACCGTTTAATAAAAGGTTGCCAAAGCAGGGTGTGGATGCACTCGGAATTACAAAATGGAAAAGTAATTTATACGGCCGAAAGCGATGCGATAATTACAAAAGGGATGGTAGCGTTGATGGTGAGAGTTTTATCGGAACAAAAACCCGAAGATATTGTGAATGCCAATTTGGATTTTATTGATAAAATTGGATTAAAAGAACACCTCTCTCCTACCCGTGCAAACGGTTTAGTGAGTATGATAAAACAAATGAAGTTAGATGCCTTGGCTTTAACCAATAAAACTACGAACTAACATGAGTGCGATAATAATAACAAAGAATACCGAATTGATGCAACGCGTGATCGATGAGATCAAGACCTGCTTTGATCCGGAAATTCCTGTCGACATTTGGGAACTTGGTCTTATTTATGAATTGGATCTGAATGAAGAGAATGATCTTAAAATAACCATGACCCTCACCTCGCCTAATTGTCCCGTTGCCGAAAGTTTACCGGCAGAGGTGGAAAATAAATTAAAATTAGTGCCTGGAATTAAATCGGCTACTCTCAAACTAACCTTTGAACCACCATGGGAAAAAGACATGATGAGTGAAGTGGCACAGTTGGAATTGGGATTTATGTAGGGAGGTTAAAGTATCAAGATTAAAGTATAAAGATCAAAGAATTGGATGAAATAAAAAATAAAGTGGCCGAAAGCGGCATTGTAAGCATCGATCTGGAAGAATATTACCGGCCGGGCGAACGTATGTTGTTTGACATTAAACCATTATTGTTTCAGGAATTGATCCTTAAAGAAAAAGATTTCCGTGAGTTTATTAAGAAGGAGGATTGGAGCAAATACAAAAATAAATTTATAGCAATTGTTTGCAGTACGGATGCCGTTGTTCCAACCTGGGCCTATATGTTATTAAGTTTAGCTTTACAACCCTATGCTTCCAAAATAGTTTTTGGGAATTTACCGGAGCTTGAATCGATCTTGTACGAAGAAGAATTAAATAAAATTGATTTTTCAAAATACCAAGACGCCCGAATTGTCATCAAAGGCTGTAGCGACAAACCGGTTCCTATTAACGCGTATTTAAAACTTTCTACTGCTTTAAAACCTTACGCCAAAAGTATTATGTATGGGGAACCATGTAGCACTGTGCCGCTTTACAAAGCAAAAAAAGATTAACACTTAACTTCAGGATTACATTTCCTTTTTCTCTTTTTCATTCTCAAAACAGGTATTAACAAAAGGTTAAGGTGTAAATTTTAGATTAAAAGGTTAACTTAAACTTATTAAAAACATTTTAGAGTTCATATTGAAACTGTTTAGATTAATGATTTCTTAAAATTTGAAACACGCCGTCCTATAATGCTAATGATACTTTTGTTCCGAACAATTTAAAAACAAAAACTATGAAACGAACATTACAAACTTTTCTGATAGGCCTTTGTGTTTATCAAACTTCACTTGCACAAACAAACGTTACCGGTATAAGCAGTTCGCAGCCCCCGTATCTTAATGCATTGATCCCAAACGCAACTATTACCTCTGTTTTCACCGCCACACAAACCATTGGTACTTATACCATGTCTGGCACGCCAGATGGATCTGGGGCCCTTGATAACGGCAATGGTACCTTTACTTTTTTCACCAATCACGAATTCGGTAACAACGCTGGATCTGTAAGAGCGCATGGATCTACTGGGTCTTTCATTTCTAAATGGGTAATTAGTAAATCTACCTTTTCTGTTATAAGCGGTGCTGACCTTATTCAAAATGTGAATTTATGGAATGGTACTTCGTATACTACTTATAACGCTTCCAATTCATCAACCCTTGCCGCTTTTGCCCGCTTTTGTTCGGGTGACCTTCCACCAATGTCGGCCTTCTATAATGTATTTAATGGTTATGGAACCCAGGAACGCATTTTTATGAATGGTGAGGAGAATGGCGACGAAGGCCGTTCATTTGCCCATGTGGTAACAGGAACATTTGCAGGTACAAGTTGGGAATTACCTTATATTGGAAAATGTTCGCGGGAAAACAGTGTTGCTTCTCCCTATTGTCAAGATAAAACCATCGTTGCAGGCTTGGATGACCAAACACCCGGTCAGGTATATTTTTATGTAGGTATGAAAACAAATACAGGAAATGACATTCAAAAAGCCGGTTTAACTGGCGGTAAACTTTACGGCGTTTCAGTAGCTAGTCTTGCCGCCGAAACCAGTACAGGCATACCCGCGCCTAATACACCTTTTTCCCTCATCGATCTCGGTAACGTATCGGCAATAACAGGCGCTTCATTAAATACACAAAGCAATAACCTTGGGGTTACTACTTTTCTTCGTCCCGAAGATGGCGCATGGAATCCAATGTATCCAAATGAATTTTACTTTGTAACTACCAATTCTTTTGCTTCACCAAGCCGACTTTGGAAATTAAAATTTACAGATATCCGGTTCCCTGAACTAGGAGGAACTATCACGGCACTTTTAGATGGAACGGAAGGACAAAAAATAATAAATAACATTTATATTAACAATTGCGGTCATATATTTATACAAGAAGATGTTGGTAATAACGCGTGGAACAGGCGTCTATCAATATAACATTGCAACGGATGTGCTGGTTAATTGCAAGACATGATCCCAGCCGATTCATTAGCGAGAGCGCTAATTTCTTAACTCAGGATGAAGAATCGTCGGGGATGTTGACGCGCGCAATCCATATTGATCCCGAATGTTCATGTTTGTTGACCAGGCCCACTATGCTATTCCTAACCCGGTTGTTGAAGGCGGACAATTTCTTTCATTATTTAATCCAACTACCTCTGCAGTTAATCCTGAAGTCAATGTGATGGGTAACGGTTCAAATATTAACGACGGTACATTCACTGTGACCACAGCTAACAATACCGACCTGGGCACAGTTGCAAATAATAGTTCTAAGACAGCAACCTTTGTTGTTCAAAACCTCGGCCAAGGACCATTATCGGTTACACAGGTCGGTTTCTCAAATGTGAACTCAGGAGAATTTTCGTTAGTTAATCCGCCTTCCTTTCCATGGATCATTGCCCCGGCCAATTCGGTATCGTTCACTGTGTTGTTTGCGCCTACAGGAGTTGGTACACGAGTTACTGATATACATTTGGTGAACACCGATATTAATGAAGATTGGTATGATTTCCGTATCCAGGGAAATTCTGTTAATACAACCGGTATCCTTAACATAAATAGCACCAGTGTTTTCGCAACACTTTATCCTAATCCAACCGACGATGAAGTAACAGTAAAATTATCGCTCGAAAAGAATGAGCGCGTTGCCATTGATGTTTTTGACTTGCAAGGAAAGATAGTGAGTTCTTTTAAAGAAAAAGAACTTGAAAAAGGTGATCAGAAAATAACATTTAATATATCATCCCTTAAGAGCGGATTATATATAGTGCAGGTAAAAAGCGGCGGTAAACTAACCAAAATGGAGATGGTAGTTACGCATTAAAATTAAAAAAGGTTGCGCCATATGTAAAAAAAACCGGGTAAGTGTTGCGCCCGGTTTTTGTTTTTAGAAGAATTTATAAATGGCGATTTATCAAGCATTAACCGGCTCTTCCATGTAAGCCTCTATCGGCGCGCACGAACAAACTAAATTTCTATCGCCATAAGCGTTATCCACTTTTGCAACGCTTGGCCAGAATTTATTTTGTTTTACCCATTTTAAAGGGAAAGCCGCTTTCTCGCGACCGTAGGGTTTGGTCCAATTATCGCTTACCACTAATTTACTGGTATGCGGCGCGTTCTTGATCACGTTATCCGTTTTATCGAATTTGCCTTCTATTATTTCCTGGATCTCTTTTCTAATGGTGATCATAGCTTCACAAAAACGATCTAACTCGCCTTTCGATTCCGATTCGGTTGGTTCAACCATTAAGGTATTTACCACCGGGAAAGCTACTGTTGGCGCATGAAAACCGTAATCCATTAAGCGCTTTGCAATATCCGCTACCTCTACTCCACTCGCCATTTTAAAATCGTTACAATCTAAGATCATTTCGTGTGCACATCTTCCGCTTTTTCCGGTATACAAAATCTTATAATGCTCCTTCAAAATTTCTTTCATGTAATTCGCATTCAAAATGGCCATTTTAGTCGCATCTGTTACACCATCTCTTCCTAACATTTTAATATAGCCATAAGAGATCAACAATATCAACGAACTGCCAAAAGGTGCAGAGGATACGGCCGTTATACCTTTATCACCACTGGTATTAACAATAGGATGTGAAGGTAAGAACGGAACTAATTTATCTACCACGCCGATAGGGCCCATACCCGGACCACCACCGCCATGAGGAATCGCGAATGTTTTGTGAAGGTTCAAGTGACAAACATCTGCCCCAATATTACCTGGACTTGTTAAACCAACCTGCGCATTCATATTATCGCCGTCCATATAAACCAATCCACCATGTTCGTGAATTACTTTTGTGATCTTTTTAATGCCTTCTTCGTAAACGCCGTGTGTACTTGGATAAGTGATCATTAAACACGATAAATTATTTTTATGTTGTTCGGCCTTTTCTTTTAGGTCTTTAAGGTCAACATTCCCTTTATTATCACACTTTACAATAATAATATTCATGCCAGCCATTGCAGCACTCGCAGGATTTGTTCCATGAGCGGATTGCGGGATCAAAGCTACATTTCGGTGCGTATCGCCATTGGCAATATGATATGCCCGAATCACCATTAGGCCGGTATACTCTCCTTGAGCGCCCGAATTAGGTTGGAAACTCATTTTGGCAAACCCGGTAATATTACTAAGGTCTTTATCCAATTCTTTAATGATCTGTAAATAACCTTTGGCTTGTTCAACCGGAACAAACGGATGGATATTGGCGAACTCAGGCCAGGTTAATGGCAATAACTCTGCAGCCGCGTTTAATTTCATAGTACACGATCCTAAAGCGATCATGCTATGTACTAACGACAGATCTTTATTTTCTAAGCGTTTGATGTAACGCATCATTTCTGTTTCGCTATGGTAACTGTTGAAAACAGGATGCGTTAAATACGCTGATCTTCTTTCGGCAAAACTTCCTTTTATTTTAGAAGCAAACGACGGAGCTTCTTTATCGGTTCTGTTATGTCCAGCCGCATTGGTGAATACCGTTAAAATATCGATCACGTCATCCAGATCAACCGTTTGATCAAGGGCAATTGACAACGTGTGTTCATCTGAATATCTGAAATTGATCTCCAGTTTTTCGGCCAATTGTTTGATTTTTGAAGTAGGAATATTTGCAGGGGTTTTTACGGTGATCGTATCAAAAAATAATTTGTTTACGATAGTATAACCCATGTTCTTTATTTCTTCTTCAATGTAATTAGCATACGTATGAACTTTAGAAGCAATGGCTTTTATTCCATTTTGTCCGTGATATACAGCGTACATGCTGGCCATAATAGCCAATAACGCCTGAGCGGTACAAATATTAGAAGTTGCTTTATCGCGTTTAATGTGCTGCTCTCTTGTTTGAAGCGCCATGCGTAACGCCGGGTTACCTTCGGCATCAATACTTACACCAATGATACGACCAGGGATCAGTCGTTTGTAATCTTCTTTACACGCAAAAAATGCGGCATGCGGACCACCATATCCCAATGGCACGCCAAAACGTTGCGAATTTCCAACAACACAATCCGCACCCCATTCGCCCGGTGGGGTTAACAATGCTAGCGCTAAAAGATCGGACGCCACCACAATTTGAATTTCTTTCGCTTTGGCTTTATCTACAAAACTTTTGTAATTATTTACCTCACCGTTAATATCCGGATATTGGATCAAGGCGCCAAAAAACGAATCATCCAAACTAACGGTGTTAGCATCTCCCACAACTACTTCGATACCAACAGGGGCCGAACGGGTCTTAATAACATCAATGGTTTGCGGAAATACGTCTTTACTCACAAAGAATTTATGCGCGTTCTGCTTGTTCTTACTGCGGTTATTATGGAACATAAAAACCACTTCTGCGGCCGCGGTGGCTTCATCCAGTAAAGAGGCATTGGCAATTGGCATGGCTGTAAGATCCATCACCATTGTTTGAAAATTCAATAATGCTTCTAATCGGCCTTGAGCGATCTCGGCCTGATAAGGCGTATAAGCGGTATACCAACCCGGATTTTCCAAAATATTACGCTGAATAACAGCCGGCATAATATTATTGTAATAACCCAATCCTATATAGGAACGAAATACTTTATTTTTTTTGGCTAATGATTTTAAATATTTATGGTATTCGAATTCGCTCATAGCGGGAGCTACCTTCAAAGGTTTTTTTAAACGAATATTTGCCGGAACGGTCTGGTCAATTAATTCGTCAACAGAAGACACACCAATTCTTTTGAGCATTTCCTGTATTTCGTTTTCGCGGGGGCCGTTGTGGCGTGAAACAAATGTATCCATAGTTATAGCTTGTTAAAAGAGCAACAAATTTACGGTTTTCAGCCTTAAATCGAGACCTATTTTAAACAAAATAAGTGAAAACTGTTTAAAATTATTTTCAATCCTTAAAGTGCGTAATTTGCCGCTAATTGGTCACAAAATAAACCCTATCTTTAAAAGATGAAGCGCCTGCCTGTACTGATCATTATACTGCTTTTTACTCTTCCCTTTTTAGCCCAACAAAAAGACACCATCGTATTAATGAACGGAAATACTGTGATAGAGCAGGTTACAGATACTTCACTTTTTGCGGTTACCGTTCTAACCACAAAAACCGGAAAAAAAATCTCCGGCCAAGATTTTCATATCTATACTGTGTGCACTATCATCACATGGTACGCACTACTATTACCGGCAAGATACCACCATTAGCCATTGGTTCTCGCGGGAGGAAATGGGTTATTATGTGAAGGGAGAAGCCGACGGACGCAAAGGTTTTAAAGCCAAAGGCGCTTTAATTGGCAGCGGAATTTTTGGATTTTTTAGTAGAGCAACCGGAAGTTTTTTACCTATCTTACCTTACGGCTTTAATAGGCTTAATCACCAAAATACGAATAAGACACAACACCGTTTCCAACTCCTGCCTATATTGATGTGATCCTTATATTTTAGGTTACGAACGTTCGGCCCGGTACAAACGAAAATTACGCTCATTGTTTGGTGGAACCATTGGGTTAGGACTCGGCTACGCGTTCTACTTTGCGCTTAAAGATCATTATCCAACCGGCTTTACGGGAGGAAAATTCACGTTTAATTAAATTGAGATGATACAAAAAAAGATTATTTTATTAGGAAGTGGCGAGTTAGGAAAAGAACTCGTAATAGCTTTACAGCGATTAGGACAATACGTTATTGCTGTTGACAGTTACGAAGGCGCGCCCGCTATGCAGGTAGCAAACGCCTTTGAAGTGATAAACATGTTAGATGGTGAGGCATTGGATAAGATCGTAGCCAAACACCAACCCGATCTTATTGTCCCCGAAATTGAAGCCATTCGCACCGAACGTTTTTACGATTATGAAAAACAAGGTATAACGGTTGTACCAAGCGCTAAAGCGGCAAATTTTACGATGAACCGAAAAGCCATTCGCGATCTGGCAGCAAAAGAATTACAATTACGCACCGCAAAATACCAATACGCCACCACTCTCGAACAATTTACCAAAGGCGTAAAAGAAATTGGTATTCCCTGTGTGATAAAACCACTCATGAGCAGCAGTGGTAAAGGACAAAGTGTTATAAAAACCGAAAGCGATATTGAAAGATCATGGAATTACGCCATGGAAGGTTCACGCGGTGATTACAAAGAAGTGATCATTGAAGAGTTTGTAAAATTTAATTCGGAAATTACTTTGCTCACCGTTACGCAAAAAAATGGTCCTACTTTATTTTGTCCGCCCATTGGCCATCGTCAGGAGCGTGGTGATTATCAGGAGAGCTGGCAGCCTTGCGCCATAAGCGACAAAGATCTGAAAGAAGCGCAAGACATGGCCGATAAAGTTACAAGATCACTAACTGGTGCGGGCATTTGGGGCGTTGAATTTTTTCTGACGGACAAGGGCGTTTATTTTTCTGAATTATCGCCTCGTCCGCACGATACAGGAATGGTAACTTTGGCAGGAACACAAAATCTCAGCGAATTTGAATTGCACGCACGTACCATTTTAGGCTTACCTATTCCGCACATCACCTTAGATAAAACAGGTGCTTCGGCAGTAGTATTGGCTTCGCAAAACGGTTCGGTAAAAACTTACGACGGCGTTGAAAGTGTTTTAAAGAATTTAAACACCGAGGTAAGAATATTCAATAAGCCTACTACACGCCTTGCCAAACAAATTGTGATAAAATATAATTGAAAATTCTTCTCAAAATAATTCTTGTTCTTTTTCCTTTGATCTTTAATGCTCAGGGAAGCACCTTTATAACTTTTCCTGAAGTGTTACGAGGAACCTGTGTTGCCAAATTAAAAGCCGGCGACTCGCTAACCTTTTACCAATGCCATGTATTAGAAGCTACACAAGAATTAACCACGGCTGACGGCATGAAGATAAAAGGCAAATCAAAAAAATATACTGTTACCGAAAAGTATGTGGTGATCAACAAAACAGGTTCTTACAAAATGAAATATTTTACTTCCAATTTTACCGATTGTCCCAATGGAAAATTTGGCTATTTGAAAGTAAGAGAAAAAGATTATTGGAACTTTAAACTCACCAAAGATACTTTGATAAACGAACACGATGTTATGACCTTTGGCGCTATAGAAGTGAAAGCACACGACACCACCGAATATGATTTCAGGGTAACAAGTGCCAATCCAAATGCCTTAATAATTACGGGTAACAAAATAATGCGCCACCTAGTAATCAATGGCGATCACCTGCTCCGAAAAAATCTGGATGCCTTTAAATAAAGAAAATGGACATCGCAAAGATCCTTGATGATAAACTGGTAAAGCCAAAAGAAAAAACAGAAGCTCTGAGTAAACTGCTGCTTGGTAAGAATATCACCATTAAAGATCTTATTAAAATTGCTAAAAACGCTAAGGATCCGGTAAAGGCTACGTGTATTGAGGTAATGGAATACGCCACAAAAAGTGATCCCTCTATAGCCAATACCGATTGTCTTAATTTTGCGGTCGAAAGTTTAAATGAAAAAGCGCCACGCATTAAATGGGAATCGGCGAAGGTGATCGGAAATATCGCGCACTGTTTTCCCGACAAACTGGATGTGGCCGTAAAAAATTTGTTGGTGAATACGGAACATTCGGGAACGGTGGTAAGATGGAGCGCCGCTTACGCCCTTGGACAGATCCTTCTCACAAAAAATAAAAATAGCAAAAAACTTATTCCGGCAATAGAAGCAATATGTAAGCGCGAAGAAAAGAACAGTATTAAAAAAATTTATCAGGCCGCCCTGAAAAAGATCGGGTCTTAATCAATTGCGATCTTTCCTTTTCTCACTTCTTGTTTATTATCAAGCAACACGTAAGAATAAACGCCTTTAGAAAGGGAATTTGTTTTTATAGTGTTGTCGCCCTGGATAATGTTCTGCTTATACACAATTTGTCCAAGCGTATTTAAAATAACCAATTCTCCTTTTTTAATATCCATTTCTATTTTAAAAGTAAATACGCCGTTGTTAGGATTAGGAAATACTATGAACTCCGAACTTCCAACTCCTAACTCATGTATTCCCACACAAGGATCAACCGGAATGAAAACGGTGCCTTTATTCCAACAACCACTAAGGGTATTCGTTCCGGTAGCGGTATAGGTAATGGAAGAAGTTGGTGTAATAATTATGCTTGAAGTAGTAGCGCCCGTATTCCAGGTATAGGTATCAGAACCGCTAACGCTTAATGTCATTTGTTCGCCGGCACAAACCGAAGGACTTGAACTGGATACCAGCATCACAGGCGACGGCACAACAGTAACTATTACAATTGCCCTGTTAGCGCTTACTGTACACGTTGCCGCTTCGGCGTAATAGGTATACGACCCCGTACTTAAAGGTGGGGTTATATAGGTAGTTCCGGTACCAATGGATGTAGTGGTAGTAGGAGTTGTGAACCAACTAACGGTTCCGGTACCTGCGGCAACATCCAGTGTTGTGGTTTTACCGCTACAAACAGTTGTATTAAATGCGCTCGAAATATCCGTTGGTGTTGCAGGAGCCAAACACACATCGTATTTCCACAGATCATTCAAGTAGCCTGTTGAACCAACTTTCCCTAATCCACCGCCACCAAATAGCCAGAAGTTTCCTGTAGCATCGCGCCAGGTAGCGGTAAGGTTTCTGCTCCCGGGCATATTTGTAGAAGAGCTAACACCTTTTGTTCCGTAAATGCCATTAACGCTGGTAGTATCTGTTCCGCCTACCCAGGCCCAATCGTTTGTGCCCGGAAGAAATTTCCACAGGTCATTTAAATTTCCTTGTACGCCATTCTTAGGCAAACCATTTCCGCCAAAAATATAAACGTCGCCTGCCAGATCCACCCATGCAGCCGGAAGATATCTTCCGCCCGGTGTAATGAGCGGCGAAGAAATGCCTTTAGTACCGTAGATGCCATTTTGATTTATAGTGCTTGAACCTTTTAACCAGATCCATTGGTTAATAGTGGTGTTATATTTCCAAATATCATTTAATAAGCCTACCCCACCCTGATAATTATAACCACTGCCGCCAAACAAACAAAAATTTCCGGTGGCATCTACCCAACTAACGGCGTTATGTATCCCCCCAGGGGTATTGGTGGCATTCGGAATTCCTAAAGTGCCGGTAAAAGCGCTTTGGTTCACGCTTTTTGAACCCCGCATCCAGGTCCATTGGTTTGTTCCCTGATCGTATTTCCAAAGATCATTCAGATCGCCAACACCAAGAACAGAACCATATCCGGCGCCGCCAAACAACCATAAATTATTCGTACCATCTATCCAGCTCACAAGATCGTAACGTGCGCCGGGAACAGTTGTAACCGAAGGAACACCTAACGTACCATAGATACCTACCTGATTGGTGGCATTGCTTCCTTTCATCCACGTCCATTGATTGGTGCCCGGATTATATTTCCAAAGATCATTCAACCGCGCCGCTGCTCCTGCTGCAGCATAACCATAACCACCAAACAGCCAAAAATTTCCTGAACCGTCTGTCCAGCTTGTGGGATAATATCTGCCACCGGGCACATTTGCCGGAGCCGCTACTGTTTGTGTACCATAAGTTCCTAATTGATTAATGGTATTAGAACCTTTCACCCAGGTCCATTGGCCGGTACCCGGATCAAATTTCCAAAGGTCATTTAAATATCCTAAAGTTCCGGTGGCCGAATAACCATTACCACCAAAAAGCCATAAATTACCACTGGCGTCCTTCCAGGTTACCGAACCTTCTCTTGCACCCGGATAATTGGTAGTAGATGAAACACCAAGTGTTCCGTAAATGCCGCTTTTATTGATGGTATCCGTTGAACTGATCCAGGTCCAGTTTTGCGCTTGAACATTGACAACGAATAAAAAAAAGAGAGAGTGTAAAACTTTACGCATGGGTTTAATTTTGACTAAAAATAAACAAAAAACTCCGTTTAATTTAAAACGGAGTCTTATTTTTTAGGCTTTCTTGGTTTTGGAGCTGGTCCAAATACCGGTCCTGGTACCGGATTAGGGTCCGGACGAGAAAATACCACATGGGCGAATATGTAATTTACGTTGAACATTATTTAGTTTTTTTATTTTTTGCGATACTTCTTCTAGTGTTTCACGCAGCGTGCGCAGGGGCGCAAAGGCTGCGGAGTCATTTTTATGAAGCATCGCTTTCGTTATTAAATTCATTTTTTTAGTTTTTAATTATATAAGAACGATCCGGGGAATTTTCTTTAACCATTTCTGGAAAGACTTTGCCCTCTACTGGATCGTTCTTTTTCTTTTGGCAATTTGTAATAAGGGAGAGGTCCTCAGGCAGGACCTTTTCTTTTGCCGCCTGCAGCAAAATTTCTCGTTGGGAGTTTTGATCACCGGCGCGGTTTGGTCATTTCTTTTTTGAAGCTTCAGCTCGGCTGCTAATTTCCTGCCTCTATTTCAAAAAATGATGAGCATCGCCTTTGCCGGGAAAAGCATTGCATCCAAAATGCTCCCGCGAAGTAATCCCTTATTAAAAGAACGGTAATAAAAAAGCCCTGTGTTTAGCAGGGCTTCTTGGTTGTTATATAGTGAATTCTTTTCTTATTCATAATAAAAAACATAAAGCCCTGTACAGTGCCCCGGTGAAAAAACCATTGCCTGTTCGTTTAAGCAATTGATTATGTAACTTTTATTTTTCATTTTATTTTTACGTTGTTTCGCTTATTAATACAATTATCATGCAAATGTAACCCATCGATTATTATTTTTTTTGGGAAAAGAGTGAGTATCAAATTATTTTGAGTAGAACTGCTTTTTTGATTATGGGTCATATAAATATTTGAATGAGAAATGATAAATGTACATAGTGCCTTTGAATAAGCCCTTTACTTTTTGCCTTGACGCAAAAAGTAACAAAAAAGTCAAGGCTACATTTTATCTTTTGCCTATCGGCAATTTTTTAGTCTTATAAATTGCTACAAAAGCGGTGATCTCCTTGGGCCCGCCCTTCGGAGCTTCCGCTTTTGCTTAACGCAATTTATCTCGTCTAAAAAATCAGATAAAATGAGGCCGGGAAAAAGGTTTGTTGCATTTGAAATTAACAGTTCGTCCGATAAAAGAGAGTGGGTTGAGGCCTTACGTAATTTAGAAGAGGAAGAAAAAATAAACAGCGGCCGATCTTATTGGCACATTTTTGGCGTAGCCAATCACCACTTCGTTTTGGTTTTGAATGGTTCCGTCGGATTTAATTAAACCTATAGGATTTTTATTGCCGTCAAGCACCGAACCGTCATCTTTAACGTATCCTAATACTTTATGAGCTTCATCTTCTACACTGCCATCCGCTTTTATGTAACCAATAATAATGGCGTTTTTATCGAGTACCATGCCATCAGGTTTTATTTTCCCTGCAATTTTTTCCTTTTCATCCAGAACTGTACCATCGGGCCGGTAGGTACCCACTAAATTACCTTCGCTGCCTTGTAGAGCTTGCGAAAAAGAAAACACCGAAAAAAGTAAAAAAACGTATATAAAAACAGATCGTTTACTCATGATCTAACTAAATTAATAAATCCCCCTTAGATCACAAAAAAGTAATTCCTTTTGTTGTAACAAAATAGTTAATTTTAACAAAAAATAGGCGTATAGTGAACAAAATAGGACTTGCTTTATCAGGTGGTGGTATCAGAGGGATAGGTCACCTGGGTGTTTTAAAAGCTTTAGAAGATTTTAAAATTAAACCTTCTATCATCTCAGGCACAAGCGCCGGAGCCATAGTTGCTGCTTTTTATGCAGCGGGGTATACTCCAGAAAAAATATTGGACATTTGTAAAAAGGAAAAATTTTTTAGTGTTGCCCATTTTAAAATAGGAAAGGCCGGCCTGTTTGATATGAAACTTTTTGAGGACCTTTTTACCGACCACCTGCCTGGCAACGCGTTTGAAAAATTACCAACTCCTATTTATGTTACAGCCACAGATATTGTAAAAGGCGAAACGCATTATTTTTCATCGGGTAATTTATCGGAAGCCTTGTTAGCTTCTTCCTGTATACCATTGGTGTTTCAACCAAGAGAATATAATGATACTATTTATTTAGATGGTGGGATACTCGATAATTTTCCGGTCGGTCCCCTTGTTGGTAAATGTGATATGATTATTGGATCACACGTGAACGCGATGAGCAAAAAACTGGAACATATTCATATGAAAGACATGCTCGACCGCAGTTTTCATTTTGCGCTAAGTGGAAGCCTGGAAGAAAAAATAAAACAATGTGGTCTTTTTATTGAACCACCCGAAATGAGTCGGTTTGGAATGTTTGATTTTGATACAGCCGACGAAATATTTTCGTTTTGTTATCAAAATGCCGTTGATACTATCAAAAGCTCTCCCATCTTAAAAAAACTCTAACTTTTTTGTAATAAAAAACGCCCCCGAATTCTCGGGGGCGTTACTTAATTTATTTAAAATTATTTTAAAGTAATATTATGTGTTTTGCCGTTGATGGTAACAGTGGCATCCAGATCGCAGGTGCCGTTACCAAAATCAATATGGCGTGTTGCTTTGTTTGCCGGAGTGAAATCAAGAGCTCCCTGAATAAATGGATGTCTTCCGCTAATGTTGCATCCGCCAAGGTCGCGCACTAACTGACTAGTGGTATTAGCTGTAAAGCTTACACCTTTAACAGTGGTACCGCTGGCAGTTCCTGTGATCCCAATTTTAGCAAGGTTCCAGCTAATAGGAGCCGGTGCGCCGTGATACACATTAGGATCACTGGTGTTCAACAACGTTTTTATTCTGTTACAAGAAAAATCAACTGTACCGCCTTGTTTACTGATCTGTATATGCGAATTGATACTCCAGGTTAAATTGGTATTGGCCGGATTAAAATCAACTGCGGTGGTATTACTAATGGTTTTGTTTATGATGTTGATCGCGTTTCCGTCTACCACATAGTTTACCGATTTAACTGTGCAATAAAAACCCGGATCGCGGTAATGTTTGGCGCCATGTGTAGAAGCCGAATAATCAAAAATAAGTATACCGCTACGGGTTCTTCCGTCAACACAAGTCGAACCACTGAAGAAAACAGAATCAACCTTATTGATGCTATCTCTTACAACAGTGGCGCATGATGTTAAAAGCTCAGGACTGTTACCTCCTTTATTACTAAAATTTCCGCTACTGGCATCCGATGCCTGCGCACCAATATTTACAATGTCGTTATCCGCGTTTTCGGCCGAGCTATGATCGCTTGCTTCGGTAGTATCTTCATCTTTATCATTACAATCTTTCTTTTTACAAGAAGTGGTTACTGTTGCCCATACAATCATGATGGCTGCAAGGGCTATTGGAAATTTCATCGTTTTCATAATTTCAATTTTTTAGTGATTTGTAGGTTTGATGCTCAAAACCAACAAAGGTTTAATGGCTTTTGTTTTTTAACAAATATTTAGGTTTGTAGTCGGATACATAGCAGAACTTAGATTGCCATTAATCCCGATAGCTATCGGGCGCGAAAACTCTAAGATTCACAAAGAAAAGGCCTTATTGTTTGTTAGCCCACTTTTTAATAAAGTAGTCGAGGCTAAGTTTGCCTGAACCAAAACACATGAGTGTTAAAAGCATTAAGATATAATATAAAGGTATCTCATACCCGTTTTCACCTGAAGGAAATCCGTGTTCCCAGTGAACGGTTTTAATGGCAACTAACATGGTAATGGTCAAAGGAAAAGAAATGATACGGGTACCTAATCCTAATAATAACATAAACACCCCAGCCATTTCGGTGGTAGCCGCTAAGTACGCGTTAAGTTTCGGCGCAAAAAGTCCCATACCTTCAAACCATTCGGCAATGGCATCAATATCGGCCCACTTATTTTTAGCGGGTTCATAAAAACCGTAAGCTAAAATTAAACGTAAAAATAATAGTGGAATATCTTTTGCTAAATTTAGAATTCCAACTGTTTTTTTGTAAAGGTTAAGTAGTTTAGTCATACTATAAGCTTTTAATAGAACGCAGATCGTTATTATTTGCTATGATCAGGTCAAAAAACCCAAAACAAATTGTTTTTGTTTCAGATCTTCAATAAAAGTAAGCGTGTGATCCTTTAAAAGAGCAATGTCATTTAACTGGAATAAGGTATTTGCTTCCACTAAAATATCTTTTAATAATACTCCATTACTTAGCTGTTCCAAAATATAAGCATATAAAATAGAAACGTCCATAAACTGTATGTTACCGGTGTCTTTTTCGCGATACATAAATAGGAAATGATCGCCTTGCTTTCCTTCCATTTCATTTGGCGCGGTAGTATGCACCGGCCACGTTAGTTTTACCAATCTGTGCTCGGGGTTTAAGGCGATGGCGTCATTCAACAGATCGCCTTTTGAAGTATAATTGGGATAAGGAATATCGTCCATGGTATGAACTTCCAACTCCAGCCATTCAAAATATAAGAGGTCGTTCAAAAATGGAAGTTTCAGTTTTGACTGAATATCTTTTTCTAAACAATACTCGTAAAACTCTAGAGGCATTCGCCACACTTGTGGTGTTTGACATTTATGTTCAGCAAAATAATCGCTAACTAAATTATCCCATACTTCCCTATCCAAAAAATTAAATGTAATAGGATAAGCGGTCTCTAAAGTATCGTAAGCAATATTAAATACCAGGCGGCGATAGTAATAAAGGTTTTTTTCGTTAATGCCTTTTAATTCCGGAACAGAACCGGTACGGCAATAATCGGCCAGTTTTGATTGCTGCTGGTATGTTTCTTCTTTAAGCAGGCTCATGTTTCAGTTGCCATTTTTTTGAAATGATACCATCCATGCGGTTAATTTCTCCTTGGAGTTCTTCCAATTCAGGAATATTAAAATCTCTTTCCAACAAAACCGGTACGGGTTTTAGTAAACCAATGGTGTGTTCGAATAATTCATACACCGGATCAATAATAGCTTCTCCATGTGTATCAATAATCAACGTATCGGAAACTTGTTCGTGGCCCGCCATGTGTATGTAAGCCACTTTATCCAATGGTAACTTACTTAAAAACTCTTTGGCATTATATTGATGGTTGAAGGAATTGACATATACATTATTTACATCGAGTAACATTTTACAACCGGCATTATTTACAATAGCCGAAATAAAAGAAGCTTCATCCATTTCGGCAGCAACCGGTGTGTAATAAGAAACATTTTCGATTGCCAGAGGCATTTCTAAAAAGTCTTGCACCTGTTTGATCCGTTTTACAATGTGATCGATGGCATCTTGCCTGAAAGGGATAGGTAACAGGTCGTATAAATGCGCGTTATCGCATTTGGCATAACTTAAGTGTTCAGAATAGATCTGAACCTTATATTGTTTAATAAAGCTCTTTATTTTTTTAAGGAAATCCATATCCAGTTCATCCGGACTTCCAATAGAAAGTGACAAACCGTGACAGGTAATAGGAAATTTTTCGGCGGCCGCATCCAATTGCTTTTTCCAATATCCGCCCATACCGATCCAGTTTTCGGGAGCCAATTCAATGAAAGAAGGTTTTAGAATTTTTGATTCTAAAAGTTCTTCAGAAAAATCTTTTCTGAAACCTATACCGGTATATTTTTTATTATTCATTCTTATAAAAAACTAACCCCTCTCCCCGAGTACTCGGGGGAAGAGGGGTTGTTTTCATTTTTATAAAATTACTTAGGAGTGTCGGTTTTTTTCTTCTCACCGCATTTTCCTTCGCCGCATTTTCCGTCTTTCGACTTCTTCTCGCCGCATTTTCCGTCTTTTGATTTTTTCTCACCGCATTTTGCGTCTTTCGATTTTTTCTCGCCACATTTTGCGTCTTTTGTTTTGGCATCAGTTTTAGCGTCAGTTTTTTTCTCGCCGCAGCCTAATTCAATTGTTTTAACTAAAGCCGTACGAACTTCACCTGCAGTTCCTAAAGCATTATAGTTTAATAAATTGTTAGCTTTTACAGCCGACACGCTTAATAAAGCACCTGCGATCATTGAGCAAGTAACCAGTGTTGATTTTTTTTCCATTTTGTTTATAGTTTAAGGTTGTATTAAATGTACGATGCCGATGATAAATCCTTACTAAAAAATGGTTAATTAATTTAGGTTCTTTGTAATTATCTGATTTAGAGCCTCTTTTTTTTCTAACGGAAGTTGAAAAGTGCTCTCCTCTGAATTGGACTTAAAAAAGCGGCCAATAATTTGGGTTTGCGATTTAAAGCGGCGACAATATTTACAAATCAACGTATGAAATGTCAGTAAGATCTTTTCTGAAAATGAAAGTGAAGAAAAGGAAGATTTGGTCATCAACAACGTTGCGTCTTTACACCCAAAAGTGTACCATTTATGTGTATGCTGATGTTGTTGTTCCATTATAATTTCAACCAATTTTTTTCGAGGCACGCTCTTACCTGCAATTTTGCGCGATGAACAATGACCCAAAAGTTAGACGAACTTAAATTGAATTCCTTACACACCAGTTTAGAGTCGGCTTCTTCTAAAATACTCATGGCAAAAATGCCTTTCCATTTTACGGGCAGACCGGCCAGACACGATTCTAACACTTTGTAAAATTCTTTAGTATCGTAATTGTTCTCTTTAGCGGCCCAATCTTTTGGTTGAGAATTTTGCTGCCAATGCCCATTTTTTTCCTTGTTAAAAAAGTAATCATATGAAGGCGCTTCTTCGGTACTTAGCTGCAACGGCGATTCATTTTTGGTAGACGCTTTTTTGTAATGGTCAATGATCTTGTTTTTTAGGATGCTTACCAACCATGTTTTTTCGGAAGCTTGTCCCTTATAGGTTTCTTTAGCCTTTAAGGCCGATAAAAAGGTGTCTTGTACGAGGTCTTGAGCCAAATCGGCATTGTTTACTCTGTAATAACAATAATTATAGAGGTAATCGGCGTAAAGATCGACCCATTTAGCAGGATTTAAGACATTTTTATTTTCGGGTAACGTTTCCAATTCTACTGTCAAAATTAATTAATATAATTAAGATTAAGTCCTTTATTCAATGAAATAACCAATAAAAAGCGTATCTTTGCCGCCGAAATTATTATGAGAAATATACGTAACATAGCCATTATTGCCCACGTTGACCACGGTAAAACGACTTTGGTAGATAAAATTTTACATACCTGTAATCTGTTTCGTGAAAATCAGGCAACAGGCGAATTGATATTAGACAACAACGATCTGGAACGCGAACGCGGGATCACTATTTTAGCGAAGAACGTTTCGGTAGTGTATAAAGGAACAAAGATCAACATTATTGATACGCCGGGTCACGCCGATTTTGGCGGTGAAGTGGAACGGGTAATGAACATGGCCGATGGTGTTTTGTTATTAGTTGACGCTTTTGAAGGACCCATGCCGCAAACCCGCTTCGTATTACAAAAAGCAATTTCGGCCGGTAAAAAAGCCATTCTTGTTATTAATAAAGTTGATAAACCAAATTGCCGTCCGGAAGAAGTTCACGATAATGTTTTCGATCTGTTCTTTAACCTTGACGCTACAGAAGAGCAATTGGATTTTCCTACCGTTTATGGTTCTTCCAAACAAGGTTGGATGGGACCTGATTGGAAAACTCCCACCGATGGCATTACACATTTATTAGATGTTATTTTAGAAAAAATTCCGGAAGCACCACAGCGCGAAGGCACCTTACAGTTGCAGATCACGTCATTGGATTACTCTTCTTTCATTGGTCGTATTGCCATAGGCCGCGTTTACAGAGGTTCAATTAAGGAAAACATGCCGGTAAGCGTTGTTAAACGCAATGGCACTATTCAAAAATCGCGTGTAAAAGAATTATTTGTGTTTGATGGTTTAGGAAAAGTAAAAGTTCAGGAAGTATTAGCCGGCGATATTTGCGCCTTTACCGGGATTGACGGTTTTGAAATTGGTGATACCGTTGCCGATTTTGAAAATCCGGAAGGCTTACCGGTTATTTCTATTGACGAACCAACCATGAGCATGTTGTTTACTATTAACACTTCTCCCTTTTTTGGTAAAGACGGAAAATACGTTACCTCGCGCCACTTACGCGACCGCTTATATAAAGAATTAGAAAAGAATTTAGCGATGCGCATTGAAGAAACAGGTTCGCCCGATTCTTATTTGGTGTTTGGACGCGGTATCTTACACTTATCGGTTTTAATTGAGACCATGCGCCGCGAAGGATACGAATTACAGGTTGGACAACCACAAGTTATCATTAAAGAAATTGATGGAGTAAAATGCGAGCCGGTTGAATTATTGACCATTGATGTGCCTCAGGAATCTTCAAGCAAAGTTATTGACCTGGTTACTCAACGCAAAGGCGATATGCTGGTGATGGAACCTAAAGGCGATCTTATTCACATCGAATTTGAAATTCCAAGCCGCGGCATCATTGGATTGCGTAATAATATTTTAACGGCCACCGCCGGTGAAGCCATTATGGCGCACCGTTTCAAAGCTTTTGAACCCTGGAAAGGAAATATTCCTGGACGTATTGCCGGTGTTTTATTAAGTAAAGAAAGAGGTACATCCGTTGCTTACAGTATTGATAAATTACAGGATCGCGGAAAATTCTTTATTGATCCGGGTGAGGAAATTTATCCCGGCATGGTAGTGGGTGAGCATATTCGTCCGGACGACCTTGTGATCAATTTGTGTGGTGAAAAAAAATTAACCAACATGCGCGCCAGCGGTACCGACGAAAAAATGCGTATAGCGCCGAAAGTAAGATTCAGTTTGGAAGAAGCGATGGAATACATACAAGGCGACGAGTATGTTGAGATCACCCCAAATCACATTCGCATGCGTAAGATAATTTTAGATGAGAACGAACGCAAACGCGTAAGTAAAAAAGCGGAAGCTTAATTATACATTTGAACAATAAAAAAGCCTTGACCTGAACGATCAAGGCTTTTTTTATTCGCTTTTTTAATTGAATAGTATTTTTTTGGTGGTTACCGCACCGCTTTTTTCGGAAATTTGAATGAAATAAATTCCTTTGTTAAGATCATCGATGCGTACAGCGTTTGTAGTTTTAGGATCAATTTCCGTTGTTCTGCAAATTCTTCCTGTTACGTCAATAATACGTATTGTATATAACCCTGACTGATCATTTACTTTTATAAAAATGGTTTCGGAAGCCGGGTTTGGAAATATAGTGAGTCCATCAATTCCACTTTTGTTTTCAGCTACCATTAAATTATTAGAAGCATACTTTGCTAAAAAGATATCGGTATTTCCAATGGAGGTAAGATTAGCGGTAGCGGCTGACGGATCAAAATCGCAGGTACCGGTGTATTGGCCTGTAACAGCAAACTGTTGCGACGAATTAGCATCAATGCCCCAGGAAAAATCGTTGCCCGCGCTTCCTAAAGCAAAGGCAAATTGAAAGGCGCCGGCACTGGTATATCTCGCAACAAAAACATCATTTGATCCCGCAGTAGCCAAGGTATAAGTGGAATTGCCCGGATCAAAATCAGTACTTGTACCGCTAAAATAACCGGTTACATAAATGTTTCCGGCGCCATCTGATGCAATTTTTTGTCCGCCTTCCGCGGTTGCTTGTCCTATGTTAAATGCCATTTGATAGGCATTGGTATTACAATTATAGCCTGCAACAAACGCGTCGGTATTTCCAGCTGAGGTAATAGTTGAGGTGCCAGCGGATGGATCAAAATCAACAGTGGTGCTGAAGCTTCCAGTAATAAATACCGATGAGTTTGAATTATCAACACAAACACCATAAGCAATATCATCTCCCGATGAACCAACATTAAACGCGTTAAGATACGTAAGTGAGCTATTATATTTCGCCAAATAAATATCACCTAATCCATTCGAAACAAGCGTAGCCGTGGATGCCGAAGGATCAAAATCAACCGTGCTATTAAATTGCCCGACTACAAAAACATTTCCATTTGATTGAACCGCTATACTTTTTCCCTGATCATTTAATGTTGATCCCATGGCAATGGCTGCCTGATATACCCCACTCGAATTGTATTTAGCCACATAAATATCCTGCGATCCGACAGCGGTTAATGTTTGTGTGCCTGCACCGGGATCAAAATCCACTGTTCCTTGAAAACCACCGGTCACATAAATATTTCCGGAAGCATCGCAGGTTACACTGGAAGCATCATCCACTAAAGGCGAACCCATACGGAAGGCCCATTGATAAACGCCGCTTGAATTGTATTTTGCAACAAAAATATCCGGACTCAACCCATTAGCTGCCAAAGTTGCAACACCAACAGCAGGATTAAAATCAACCGTGTCCGAAAATTGTCCAACAATGATCACATCTCCTGATGGCAGATAGGTTACGCCATTAGCCACATCGGCGTTCTTTCCACCAATATTAAAAGCCCATTGATACTGACCGGCATTATTATATTTTGCTAAAAAAATATCAGCATTACCAACCGGCGTTAAAGTAGCAGTTGCAGCTGAGGGGTCAAAATCGGCGGTTCCACTTAAACGACCAGCTACATACGTTGAACCGGTCCCATCAAAGATCACCGACCGTCCCTCTTCAGAACTTGCCGAACCAATACCGTTGGCGAAATGATAAATGGGTTGTGCCAATGCAGAATTGACTACCAGAACTGCTAATGCTTTAAGAAATACTGTAAATAGTTTTTTCATGTTAATTGTTTTAGTTAATACTTTTTGAGATTAACCAAGTTAATTAACATTGACAATTCAAACAATGGCGGTCTACAATTCGGTACTAATGAATTACAATTCGGAAAACACAAAAATCATTTGTTCCGCTTCTTTAACACCTTCACTACATCTTCCAGTTTTTTATTGCGAGCATTCAATAAGATAAGATAATGAAAAAGCAGGTCGGCTGCTTCATCTAAAAACAATTCGTCGTTGGGATCTTTAGCTTCAATTACTAATTCTACCGCCTCTTCTCCTACCTTTTGCGCAATTTTGTTTATACCCTTTGCAAATAATTTACTGATGTGCGATCCTTCTTTTGGATTCACTTTACGCGATTCAATGGTTTGCTCCAGTTTATTTAAAAAATTTCCGAATTTATTTTTTTCTCCAAAACAGGTATCGGCACCAGTATGGCAAACCGGTCCCGCTGGGTCGGCTTTGATCAAAATGGTATCTTCATCACAATCGATCAAAATATCTTTCACCATTAAAAAATTCTTGCTCTCTTCACCTTTTGTCCATAATCTTTTTTTTGAACGACTGTAAAAGGTTACTTTCCCTATCTCGCGTGTTTTTGCGAGAGCTTCTTCGTTCATAAAACCAAGCATCAACACTCGTCGCGTTTTTGCATCCTGCACAACAGCCGACACCAAACCGTCTGAGTATTTTTTAAAATTTATTGCCATATTATATTCTCATTAAGATGTTGTTTGCTTTTAAATAGTTTTTTAGTTTTTTGATCTCTATTTCTTTAAAATGAAAAACACTAGCGGCGAGAGCGGCATCCGCATGTCCTTTCTCAAATATATCTAAAAAATGTTCTATCTTTCCAGCTCCTCCTGAAGCAATAACCGGCACATTTACCGAAGAAGAAATACTTTTTGTGAGCGATAGCGCAAAACCTTCTTTCGTTCCATCGGCATCCATGCTGGTTAAAAGTATTTCACCTGCCCCCCTTTCCACACCTTCTTTCGCCCAATCCAACACTTCCAATTCCGTTTCTACTCTGCCGCCATTTAAAAAAACCTTATACAAACCTTTTGAAATTTCCTTGGCGTCAATTCCTAAGACTATACATTGACTTCCGAAATTATGTGCCAGATCATCAATAAGTTTAGGATTCTTGATGGCCGCGCTATTTACAGATACTTTATCGGCGCCCGAATTCAACAATATAGAAACATCGTCTATAGAGGTAATTCCTCCACCAACCGTAAAAGGTATATTGATGTTAAAAGCTACACGTTTGGCGAATTCACTCAGCGTTTTTCTTTTTTCGTTAGTGGCAGTTATATCCAAAAAAACGATCTCATCGGCGCCTTCTTCGCAATATCGTATAGCTAACTCCACCGGATCACCGGCATCGCGCAACTCTTCAAAGTGAACACCTTTTACGGTACGTCCATCTTTGATATCGAGGCAGGGTATTATTCTTTTAGTTAGCATGGGTCGGAGGTACGATTTACGAAATACGAAGTACGATTTGAAATAAAAGATTCCAGTTCAGGTAAACTTATTTTGCTTTCATAAATAGCTTTCCCTATTATCACTGCCGAACAACCTATTTCCCTTAATTGCTTAACATCATTTATGTTTGAAACACCGCCGCTCGCAATTAAATTCATATTCGGAAAAGACTGAATTATCTTTTTGTATAATTCAGTTGAAGGCCCTTGAAGCAATCCATCCTTACTTACATCGGTACAAAAAACATTTTTTACACCTTTTTCTAAATTGGTTCTAAGAAAATCTAAAATATTTAACGTTGTTGTTTCTAGCCATCCATTCACTGCAATGTTTTCTCCTTTTACATCGGCGCCTAATAAAATCTTATCGGTCCCGTATTTTTGTACCCAGGCAAAAAACAATTCCGGTTGCTTTACCGCTATACTTCCAATGGTGGCAATCTGAGCGCCGGCGTTAAAAACCTTCTCTACATCTTCCGTAGTCTTTATTCCGCCACCAAAATCCACTTTTAATTTTGTATTTTTTGAAATGTTTTCTAAAACTTTTTGGTTGATCAACTTTCCTGCCTTGGCACCATCCAGATCTACCAAGTGCAAACGTTCTATTCCTATTTCCTCAAATTGCTTTGCTACTTCCACCGGGTTCTCATTATAGATCTTTTTTTGTGAATAATCACCCTGTGTTAAACGTACACATTTTCCATCGATGATATCAATGGCCGGAATTATTTCAAATATTGCGTTATTCATTATAATTCAATAAAATTCTTTAAAAGTTGTTCGCCGGCCTTGGCCGATTTTTCGGGATGGAACTGTGCCGCATAAAAATTATTTTTTTGCAAAGCAGAACTATATTCATTTATATAATTTGTTGTGGCAGTTGTATTCTCACCCAATTCCACATAATAACTATGAACAAAATACATAAATTCCTTTTCAGAGATATTATCGAATAACTTACCTTTTAAATTGAAAACGTTATTCCAGCCAATTTGTGGGATCTTTAGCCTCACCAGTGGCCCCTCTCCTTCAGTAGAGGGGTGTTGAAATCTCCGAACACGCTTGTTAAAAATCCCCAAACATTTTACATCACCCTCTTCCGAAAAATCGCACATCAATTGCATACCTAAGCAAATTCCCAATACCGGTTGTTTCAAGGAAGTAATTAATTTATCCATTTTATGTTCGCATAAATATTGCATGGCCGAACTCGCTTCTCCCACACCAGGAAAAAGCACTTTATCGGCCGATAAGATCTCCTCTTTATTATCCGTCACCAACGGCTCAATTCCAAGACGGTTCAGTGCAAACTTCACTGATTGGATGTTTCCGGCATTATATTTAATGATAACAAATCGCATTAAGAATAAAGTATAAGAAGTAAGGATTAAGAATTAGTTTTTGCTAATAGCTGAAGAATATCCTGCTATTAACCTGCCTACCTCCTCGCTTAAATTAAATAACACTTCGTATTCTCTTTGGCTAATATAATCCAAATCTTTAGAAAGTATAAAATAATACTTTACTTCTTCCAATGAACCTTCAGAAATATTCAAATAATTCAATTTACTACCTTTAGTTTTCTTCTTATATCCTTCAGCAATATTTGCCGGAATAGAAACTCCCGCCCTTCTAATCTGACTTGTTAATGCATAATCCTCTTCTTTAGGAAAAGCCTTTGTTGCTTTATAAATTTCCAATACGAGTTTGTGCGATCTCTGCCAAACTATTAGTTCTTTAAAAGATTTTGTTTTTTCCATGACTTTTTCTCATATTATTACAATTAGTATTCTTACTCCTTATACTTACTCCTTATACTTCTTTTCACAACATTCCTTTGGTACTTGGTAGTTCCATGTTTTCTTTATCCTGTTTCACTGCCATTTTAATTGCCTTGGCGAATGCCTTGAAGATCGCTTCGATCTTATGGTGTTCATTCTCACCTTCGGCTTTTATGTTCAAATTACATTTGGCCGCATCGCTAAAGGATTTAAAAAAATGAAAGAACATTTCGGTTGGCATGTCACCAACTTTTTCCCGTCTAAATTCTGCTTTCCATTCTATCCAGTTACGTCCACCAAAGTCTAATGCCACTTGCGCTAAACAATCTTCCATAGGCAAACAAAATCCATATCGCTCAATCCCGCGTTTATCTCCTAAAGCTTTTAAAAATGTTTCACCTAAGGTTATAGCAACATCTTCAATGGTGTGATGCTCGTCGATTTGCAGATCGCCTTCACAATTCAAAATAAGATCTAAGCTTCCATGTTTACCTAATTGCTCCAGCATGTGATCAAAAAATTTAAGCCCGGTTGAAATTTTTGTTCGGCCCGAGCCATCCAAATTCAATTTGATGTTTATTTTAGTTTCATTGGTATTTCTGCTGTGTGAAACAAAACGTGCCGATCGTGAAAGAAAATGGTAAACATCCCTCCAATTATCGGTTAAAAAAGTTACTTCATTTTCTTTTATGGTATCGTAATTTTTGATAGCAATGCATCCGCAACCTAAATTCTGTGCCAACTTTACATCTGTTGATCTGTCACCGATCACAAATGAATTACCCAGATCGTAATCGCCCTTTAAATATTCGGTAAGCATTCCGGTGTTGGGTTTTCGTGTTGGTTTATTTTCAGATTCCAAAGATCGGTCAATGCAAATTTCCTTAAAGCGAATGCCTTCATTCTCCAATGTTTTAATAATAAAATTCTGCACTGGCCAAAAGTCCGTTTCTGGAAACGCAGCCGTTCCAAGTCCATCTTGATTGGTAACCATTACCAATTCATAATTCATTTCTTTAGCGATCTTACCTAAATATGTTATCGCTCCGGGAATAAATTCTAACTTATCGAAACCATCGATCTGAAAAGTATCCGGCGGCTCAATAATTAAAGTCCCATCCCTATCAATAAATAGTACTTTTTTCATGCGTTATATCCTTTTAATGCATTTATCAGCTTTTCATTTTCCTCTTTTGTTCCCACTGTAATTCGCAAACAGCCTTCACATAACTCTACTTTACTTCGATCGCGAATAACGATCTTATGTTGCACAAGATAATTATAAATAGCTTTTGGTTCGGTGGTTTTTATCATCACAAAGTTTGCCTGAGTTGGATAGATCTTTAAAACAAAAGACAGGCCCTTCAAAGCTTCATTCAGTTTTTCGCGTTCAAAAAGTATTTCCTTTATTCTAACATTTACCAGTTTGTGATTTTCTAACGCTTTCAGTACTATCTCTTGTGAGAGTGAATTAATATTGTATGGCGGTTTAATTTTATTGAATACCATAATAATATCCGGAGAGGCAAAAGCCATTCCCACTCTTAAACCCGCTAAACCCCAGGCTTTAGAGAATGTTTGCAGAATTACCAGATTGGAATAATTCTTTAACTCCGGAATCAAACCTCCGTACGATGCGAAATCAATGTAAGCCTCATCCACCACCATAATCCCTGTAAAGTTTTCGAGTAGTGTTTTTATATCCTGCCATTTTACGCCGTTACCCGTTGGATTATTAGGGCAGCATACAAAGATCAATTTAGTGCTCTTATTAATGGCCGAAAGGATCTTTGCGGTATCCAACTGAAATGTTTCTTCAATTAACGGGATCTTTACCACCTCAACATTATTTATATTGGCCGACACTTCGTACATGCCGTACGTTGGCGGACAAATAATAACCTGATCTTTTGCCGGCTCACAAAAAGCGCGGAACAGAAGGTCGATGGCTTCGTCGCTACCATTCCCTAAAAAAATATTTTCTGACGGGGTATTTTTCAATTCCGAGATCTTTTGTTTGAGTTTTAATTGCAAAGGGTCGGGATACCTGTTATAATTTTCATCCAGCGGCGACCCAAAGGAATTTTCATTAGCATCCAAAAATATCCCTTCCTTTCCTTTAAATTCATCGCGTGCCGATGAATAAGGAACCAGCCTCTTTATGTTTTCTCTTAATAAGTTATTTATATCAGTCATTGTTATTCATTCTTAATGTTACGGCATTCTTGTGGGCTTGTAATCCTTCGGCTTCAGCCATTAGTTCAATGGTCGTTCCCAAATTATCAATTCCCTCCTTTGACAATTGCTGAAAGGTAACTTTTTTTACAAAACTATCAAGCGATACTCCGCTATAAGCTTTGGCATTGCCATAAGTTGGCAAAGTGTGATTGGTTCCCGAAGCGTAATCACCGGCACTTTCGCAAGAATAATTTCCTAAAAAAACCGAACCGGCATTGATCACGTAATCCGAAATTGCTTCGCTATTTTTACAAGCAATTATTAAGTGTTCGGGCGCGTATTCGTTTAAAATAGCTACTCCTTCTTCGAGATCATTCACCAAAATTGCGTTGCTGTTTTGCAATGCCTTTTGTGCGATCTCATTTCTCGGTAATTTTTTTAATTGTACTTGTACTTCTTCTAAAACATTTTTAATAACGCTGCTTGAATTACTCACCAATACCGCCTGGCTATCGGCACCGTGTTCGCATTGCGATAGCAGATCGGCTGCCACAAATTTTGGTATACAACTTTCATCCGCTAAAACGGCTACTTCCGACGGACCAGCAGGCATATCAATGGCCACTTCATTTAACACTAATTGTTTGGCGCAAGTAACATATGCGTTACCCGGACCAAAGATCTTATATACTTTTGAAATGGTTTCAGTACCATAAGCCATTGCAGCTATTGCCTGCACACCACCAACTTTATAGATCTTTTTTATGCCTACCAAATTGGCGGTATACAAAATGGCCGCATTTATCTTGCCATTTTTATTGGGTGGCGTACAAAGTATCACCTCTTTGCATGCCGCTATTTTTGCCGGCACGCCTAACATTAAAACCGTACTAAATAATGGTGCCGATCCGCCGGGAATATACAATCCTACTTTTTCAATACCGATCGATTTTCTCCAGCAAACCACCCCTTTTGTAGTTTCAATTTTTTCTACTTCCGATTTCTGGCAGTTGTGAAATTTTTCGATATTGTTTTTCGCTGTGGCTATGGCTTTTTTTAGATCAGAACTTAAAACGTTTCCCGCTTCCAAGATCTCTTTTTCGGAAACTAAAAATTCTTCCAGGTCTACGCCGTCAAATTGCGAAGTGTATTTTATAACCGCTTTATCGCCATTTTGTTTTACCTCTTTCAAAATTTCGCCCACGGCTTTTTCCAGTCCCATCGCGTTAACCACGGGTCTTTTCAATACCTGTTCCCAATCTTTCCTCTCCGGATAATTTATGATTTTCATAATTATTTATTCTTTTTAAACGATCATTTTTTCGATGGGTACCACTAAAATTCCCTCTGCCCCATTGGCCTTTAATTTTTCGATGATCTCCCAAAATTGATTTTCTTCCACTACCGAATGCACCGAACTCCAGCCTTTTTCATTTAACGGTAGTATCGTTGGACTTTTCATACCGGGCAACACTTTACATATTTCCTTTAGTTTATTATTAGGAGCATTTAATAAAATGTATTTGTTGTTTTTTGCAGCCCGCAGTGCTTTTATTCTGAATAATAATTTTTCGAGTAATTGTTTTTTCTCTTTACTCAGATTTCTATTGGAAATTAAGACCGCTTCCGATCGCAGGATCACTTCCACTTCTTTTAAGCCATTGGTAAGGAGCGTGCTTCCCGAACTTACAAGATCGCATATAGCATCGGCCAATCCGATACCTGGAGCTATTTCAACGCTTCCACTTATTTCGTGAATTTCGGCCTTGATCTTTTTTCGTTTTAACCACGAAGAAAGAATGGCCGGATAGGTTGTAGCTATCTTTAAACCGTTAATGTCTTTTACTGATTTAAATGGTTTGTCTTTTGGAAAAGCAATAGAAAGGCGGCATTTTCCGAAACCCAGTTTGCTCACCGTTCTTACATTCTTATTCTTTTCGAACAAAACATTCTCGCCAACGATACCGATATCGGCCACATTATCCTCCACATATTGCGGAATATCGTCATCTCTCAAAAAATACACTTCGATAGGAAAATTATCTGCTTCCGCTTTAAGTTTATTTAACCCGTTACTGATGTTAATACCGCAGTCTTTTAACAGGCGAATCGATTCCTCCGAAAGTCGCCCCGATTTTTGTATTGCTATTTTTAGTTTCATATGGTTTAAATTCTAATTAAAAAAAGAAGGCTTACCGTTTGGTAAGCCTTCATATATGGTTTGTGTTTGTTTGTTTAATGTTACGCAAAAAATACACCCATGCTTACCGTGTTGGAGCAAGTGTGGTGGTGATGTATGGTAATTCTGTTTTTCATTTTAACGATACAAATGTATAAACTTATCTTTAATGCGCCAAAATTATTTTGACAACAGTTTTTTTGCTTCCGGAAGTATCAGTGTTTCCCAAATGGCATATTCTTTAGCGGAGGGGTGAAGGCCATCGGCCGCAACCAGATCAGGATCGTTTTTCATGGCCTTAGTTGTTTCAAAAATGTCCACCACTTTTAGTCCTCTCTTTTTTGCTTCGGTTTTAATGATCTCATTGAATTCGGAAATGCCCTTGGAAATATCCTTTCCTTTAGAATATAAGGCTCCCTGAGGTGTTACGCCGAAATCGGGAATGGTAATTAAGAGCAGATTGTTTTTTACACTTAGTTTTTTTTGCGTGTGATCTAAAATATAGGACAGATTCTTTTGAAAAGTGGCGGCATCAACCCCGCGAACCCAATCATTCACACCAATAAGAAGGGTAACAAAATCGGCACCTTGCTTATCAAGAACCGGCAGTTCTAGATCAATGAGGTTTTGAGTGCTGAACCCGTTTCGGGCCGGATTGTCAATTAATTCTGTTTTAATGCCGGCCGTATTCAAATGTTTGGTAATGATGACTGGCCATGAATCTTTTTCCTCTGCTCCCGTACAAATAGTATAAGAATCGCCTAAAGGCAAGTATTTAATTACTTTCTCAGAAGTGTTTTTATCAATATTTAACCCCATAAGTATCAATGAAAAAAGGGTAACCGTGATCAGTTTTAACATTCGGCTAATTTAAAAAATCTAAATACACAAACGGCATGTTATAAAGTCTTTTGAACTCTTTTTGAAATTAGTTATTATTTCCCTATTTTTGATTTATTCTAAAAAAAACGCGCATGAAAAAAATTATTTACTCTTTCTTTTTATTGTTTGCAATTACTAACGGATTCTCTCAAACTTCGTTTTGGACCGAAAATTTTGGAACAGGATGTAATCAGGGTCAGTTAGCCAGTGGTTTTTCAACTACTAACGGTACCTGGGTTGAAACATCTACCGGTACAAACGGTTCATTTGCCAACGCGTGGTTCATCAGTTCTACTGAAGCCGGAATGGGGGTTGGAAATTGCGGAGACGGTTGTATTGCTAATAGCAGTCTTACCAACCGAACCTTACATCTTGGTTCTACCCTACTTAATGATCCGGGTGCTGCTTATTTGGCTGGAGGTTTCGGACAAACGGATAAACGTGTTGAAACACCGATCATCAATTGCGCCGGAAAATCAAATATTAATTTACAATTCAATTATTTTCAAGGCGGTATTGCAAGCGTGGATTTTGTTGAGGTATGGGTTAAGAACAGTGGTGGCTGGGCTTATTTCTCTACTCCTGCCATCTCCCCAACCGGAACTTGTGGCACGCAGGGAAAATGGACCACCTACTCGATTACTTTACCTTCATCCGTTAACAATTATACCGGAACTCAAATCGGATTTAGATGGCAGAACTCTGATCCATCCGGTTCAGATCCAAGCGTTGCTATTGATGATATAGCATTATCTACTTCTATACAATTTACACCCACTTTTACTGTAGCAACACCAATTTGTCAGGGTGGTTCTGTTAGCGTTACCGCTAATACCGGTACTGTTGTAGCCACTGGTTATACCTGGACCGCTGCTCCTATTGGTCCATCCATTACAACACCAAACGCTTCAACAACCAACATCGTCTTTGGGGCGGCTAACGTTTATACCATTACTTTGAGTGTAAGTTCGGGTACAAATTTTGGTATAGCTTCTAATACTATTCAGGTTTTAGCAGCTCCTAACGCTGTTACTTTCACCCCATCTTCCAATCCTATTTGTACCGGACAAAACGTTACACTAACTGCTACCGGTGCTACTAACTATACCTGGTATCCGGGTAGTGCAACTGCTAACCCAATAACCTACACACCGGGTACCACCACTACTTATACGGTTAAGGGCGCTAACGGACCTTGTATGGGAAATCAGGCAGTAAAACAAATTACAGTTACTACTTGTACCGGTTTACAGGAATTTGCCGCTTACAATAACTTTTTCAGTGTTTCACCAAACCCTAATAATGGTGAATTTACCTTAGACATGAATACGGCGGATAATATCTCTTACGCGATTTATAACAGTATTGGACAACTTATTCTTAAAGAAAAAGCAACAACTGCCAAAACTCCTATCAATATTAAAGCCTACCCTCAGGGAATTTATCACATTGTGGTCTTTAAGGACACAAGGGTAGTTTATAAAACGAAAGTCGTCAAGAATTAATTCTTCGATCATAAAAAAATCCCCCGAAATTCGGGGGATTTTTTATTTAAGCCTTTTTTGTTTTAGGCATTAGAACTTTCGGCTTTTGATCGCTCGAGGTTCTTACTAAAATCAGCCTCGGTACTTATTTCATCGCCTGCAATAGCTACAAAGAGTTTGTTTTGGAGTATATACGCTTTAGCAGCGATGATGTTGTTCAATGAAAGATAACCAATCACATATTTGTATTCGCTCCCTGTATAGCGCTCAGTGATCTCTTCAAACTGCAATTTATCAAGATCGGATTTTGTATTGTAGCGAAAATAAACTTTTAAGATCACATTATTGGTGAACTCGAGCTTTTGCTTTTGGGTGTATTTTTTATGCTCGTATTTATATCCGTATGATAAGGCCGAAATATCCGACAGAACCGCAGCTCCGGTTGGATGTCCGCCTGCTCCCTTGCCTTTTAAGAATTGTTCGCCCGAAAATTCGCCATCAACAATAACCCCATTAAACTCATTATCCACACTAAATAAATGGTTATGATTATCCACAAACTTTGGCAACACAAAGATACTTACCTGACCATTATTCAGTTTTTTAATGGTAGGGATCAGTTTTATCTTGTAATTCTTTTCGTGCGCGTAATTTATATCGCGTTCTCCCAAAGTGGTTATTCCCAAATTCAACACCTCATCGGGTTTTGCAAAAACACCAAAAGCATGCAATGCAATGATCACCGCTTTAAATTTAGGATCAAAGCCTTCTACATCGTTCGTAGGATCGCTTTCGGCAAAACCTTTTTCCTGGGCCTGTTTTAAGGCGGCATCGTACGATAATTTTTCGTTGATGGTTTTTGTAAGAATATAATTAGTGGTTCCATTAAAGATCCCACTTACTTTTTCGATCTCTTCATTATCAAAATATTCCTCCAGAGTTCTTATGATTGGAATACTACCGCAACTCGACGCCTCATACAATAGCGACACATTGTTCTTATGCTGCAGATCGTAAAGTTCTTTTAAATGCTGAGCCACCATTTTTTTATTGGCAGTTACAACGTGTTTTCCTTTGCTTAAAGCATAGCTTACAATACTGAAAGCTTCGTCGGCATCGTCGATCAATTCAACAATTACGTTGATCTCCGGATTATCAAGAATTTCATATTTGTCAAACGTAAAAACGCTTTTATCTAATGGTCGTTTTTTGTCTTTATTCTTTACCGCTATTTTTACAATGTCGGCTTTAAAGCCTTTACTGTTATTTAACACGTGATATAAGCCCTGACCAACACAGCCAAATCCGAAAAGTCCTATTTTTAAATTGTTTCCCATAATTATAAGTTTGAAAGTTTAAAGTTTTATTGTTTGGTGTTCTTTTGCTTTATTATTTGTTGTATTAAAGAAATCACTAATTATCCCTGTTAGCTTTTCGGTTTCAATCAAAAAACCATCGTGCCCGTAAAACGAATCTATCTCGGCAAAACTGGCATTAGAAATGTTTTTTGCAAGAAAGCGTTGTTCGCTTATCGGGAATAACATATCAGAACTTATTCCTACCACTAAAGTATTAGCTTTAATTGATCGCAAAGCGTGTTCTGTTTTTTCGGAGCGGTTACGTGCCACATTATGTGAATCCATTGCTTCCGATAAACGCACATAAGAATAAGCGTTAAAACGTTTCACCAGTTTTTCGCCTTGATAACGTTGATAAGAAGCCGAAGCATAATCGTGAATTTTATCGGGATTTGTTTCTTTTTGTGTTTCCACGTAAGTGTTATAATTTCTATAACTCAACAATGCAATACTTCGCGCAGCTGCTAAACCTTTCTGACCACCAGTTTCCGAATTAGAATAATAGGTTCTATCGGCTTTAATGGCCAAGCGTTGCGATTCGTTAAAAGCGATGCCCCATGCCGAATGTTGCGCATTAGTGGCCACCAGTATTAAATTGTCAAAAACCTCTGGTTGCTTCAACACCCACTCTTGCGCAATTTGTCCGCCCTGTGATCCGCCGATCACGGTATTGATTTTTTCAATACCCAAATGTACCCTTAACAGATCCAAAGCATTTACCATATCGCGAATAGTGATGGCAGGGAAATAACCATACCAGGCTTCTTTTGAATCGGGATTAACACTTAACGGTCCTGTTGAACCATAGCATGACCCTAAATTATTGGCGCAAATAATAAAATGTTCTTTGGGATTGAACAGATCTTTTTCTCCAAACAGTCCCTTCCACCAATCAAACACGTCGCTGTTGGCGGTGAGAGCGTGACATACCCATATCACATTATCTTTTTTATCGTTCAACTTCCCATAAGTATTATAGGCTACATCCACTCCCGGAAGTACCGTTCCGTTCTCTAACGGAAAATTTTTCGTGTATTTAAAATGTTGCGTGCTCATGTTTCCGTTCTATTAGTTACCAAAAATACTTTCTCCAAAAATTAAACGCTTCAATTCGGTTTTTTCCAATAAATTAATATCCGACACCAGGCGTTTGGTTTGTTTATTTGAAAAACCGGTTGTGTTGGAACCACCTCTTTGCGCGATGCCGTATATTGCCTGTACTTCTATAAAGTTTCTGTGTTCGGTTAAACCGATCACATTCTTAGACGAGAATATTTTATTATTTGTATTATTCATTATTTCTGTGTTTTTGATCTCAAACTCTTCCTTCTTTTCCAAAAAGGGCGTTTGTTAGGTTTTATGAGATCCGTTAATATTAAATTAATTGATTTCTTCCGGCCCTAGTGCCGGTTCCTTTTTAAAACAATAAGTAAAAAAGAAATTTTAGCACATGCAGCAACAACAGCAGCACATACAACACATGAAATAATGGAAGGATGAATTAAAGCGAGTGGCCCCGTTTACCTTTCTTTTGATGTTTTTTAATGTTTTCATTTTTCGTAATTTAATTTATTTATCCCCGTCCCGATTGCTATCGGGATTCACGGGTAGGAATTGGCACCGGTTTTCCAATATCGAGGTTTACACTCGCTACTTTTAGTTGGTTGCCAGCGGGTCAATGAGCCTATTCTCTCACCGCTTCTTTATAAACTAATTACGCACCAGGTGGGTAATTAATTCGTTACAAATGTAAAACATTTAAGGCATTGACTCCAAATATTTCTTGCAAAATGCCTAATAGGCCTGATATCAAGGGTTTTGGAAGGCCAAGGTTTACCGCTCCTTTTTAATATTAGCGAAGGGTAATGGGTTTTCGGTGACCTTTGCGTGAAGTTTACGGCTTTTAAATATGTCGATAGCCGTATAAATAGCCTGTTTAAATGAGTCTTCTTTAGCAATATTTTTACCGGCAATTTCGTACCCCGTTCCGTGGTCGGGACTTGTACGCACAAAATTTAAACCGGCAGTAAAGTTAACCCCGTTATTAAACGCGATCGTTTTAAATGGAATTAAACCCTGATCGTGATACATGGCCAGTACCGCGTCAAACTGGCGATAATTACCGCTTCCAAAAAAACCATCGGCCGAATAAGGACCATATACCATTTTATTTTCGTCGGCTGCTTTTTTAACAGCGGGAGCAATTTGATCTTTGTCTTCTGTTCCAATCACACCATCATCACCGGCATGCGGATTCAAAGCAAGCACAGCAATTTTAGGTTTACGTATCCCGAAATCTTCTACCAGTGATTTGTAAAGCTGTATTATTTTACTGTATACTTTATCGGCAGTAATTTTTTCGGAAATGCTTTTAATAGGAATGTGACCGGTTACTAAAGCCACTTTTAACGCATCCGAACACAAGATCATTAAAGGTTCTCCTCCCAGTTTTACACCCAGGTATTCGGTATGACCTGCAAAAGTGAATTCCGGATTTTGAATATTCTTTTTATTGATAGGACCAGTTACCAATACGTCAATTTGTTTGTTCTTTAAGGCCTCGGTAGCTTTTTCGAGTGAGATCAAAGCATACTTTCCTCCTACATCCGAACTTTTTCCCATTTCAATATTTACTTCCTCTTCATAGCACACAAACACGTTTGGTTTTTTATTATGAAGCTGATTGAGATCACGTAAAGGATTAAAATTAAATTCTTCAAGCCCTAAAACTTTACGGTAATACGAAACTGTTTTTTGGGAACTGAACAATACCGGCGTACAAATATCCATTAGGGATGGTTCCATTAAGGTTTTAAGAATCACTTCCAATCCTATTCCGTTAATATCACCTTGCGAAATTCCAACCCGTATTTTCTCGTCTGACATAATGTTATTTTTAAATTTACTCTGAGATCCATCCTACCAAAGACACTACATCTTCGGCATCTACCGTGGCCCAGGCTTGTTTATTGTTGTTCCAAACCGAAAGCCCTTGCTGATACGATTCGTTACCCACCACTAATTCTTTAACCAGCGCAGCAATATCTTTATCGGTTTTAAAATTCCGTAACTGAAAATGTTGCTTACCTACTTCTTTCCCATTTAACTTAATGATATGACCGTAAGGATTACTTTTACACTCAACCGAAAAATTATTTTCGGGGTTAGTAAATAACATTTCAGTCACCGTATTTTTTTCGGCATCGATCATAAATTTTTTATCGCCAAAAGTATAGATGGCTTGCGTTTTGCTTAATTTAAAAAAATCGGGTTGACTGCTTTGCGGTTTGATACTTCCTTTACCCACAACCGCTGATGATTTACTGTCGACATTGATCTTTACAAACGCTATTTCGGTATTGGCTATGTTAAAATTCGGGTAAATAAAATTGCTGTTGTCGATCCACCAAATACCAGGGTCGGGTTTTCTATTCTCTTCTGCAATGGTTTGTCCATAACCTGCGTCTGCCGTAAGTAAAACTTTAGGTTTACTCATGGGATAATAATTTAACTGGTACGGCGTATGTGTTTTATCGAACTCTACATCCTGACCCGTAATGGCCTTAAAGGTGAGCGACTTTACTTCACTCAGCGTTTTTGTAGTAAAATTATACACCGAATAATGTTTCCCTTTAAAAATGTCATTGGTATAATAAATAACACTATCGTTACTACACTTTACCACATTAAGGCGTTGATCCTGCAAAACCTTTTTTTCTTTAAGATCAATAATGTTGCCAATTCCGGTAATGAGGTAACGGTTCTTGTAGATCTGGTTATTTCCTATATCTGTTCTGATATAATCTTTATTGTTAACACGGCCCATCACCGACACCAATTCTTCACGGCCGGTATATTGGCCATTTAAGAAATTGTACTTATAGATTATTTGCTTAAAACTCACTTTACTTGAAGGATCGTAATGCACCACTATTAAAGAGTTGTTGACATTTTGAGCAAACACATTTACCGATGCTCCCAACAACAGAAGCAGGGCGACCATCTTTAGTGATCGTAATTTGCCTGAAATCCTATTTAGCGTAGTAGCCATTTTTAGTTAGAGAAAAAATCGAATAATAATCGTACACCAACTCCGGTACCGCCTTTACCGCGATAGCTGTCTTTTGCAGTAAGAAAAGCAGGACCGGCAATATCTAAATGAAAATAGGGATAGGCAGTAAACTTCTCAAGAAATTTTCCGGCTGTAATTGAACCAGCGTAAGGACCACCTAAATTTCTAAGATCGGCAATGTCTGATCGTATTTGTTCACCGTACTCTTCCCAAAAAGGAAATTCGGCAATACGCTCATGGGTATTTAATCCGCTTTGTTTTAATTTTTGTACTTGTCGTTCGGAAGCATTTCCCATACCAACAATTCCTGCCGTACCGATAGCCGCCATAGCAGAACCCGTTAAGGTTGCAAGATCGATGGTTAATTCGGGATTGAATTTTTTAGCGTAATGTAAGGCATCGGCTAAGATCATCCGGCCTTCGGCATCGGAGTTCACCATTTCAACTGTGCTACCATCCATCATGGTAATAATATCGCCGGGAGCAAAGGCGTTAAAACCCGGGCGATTATCCGTGGCGGGTACTAATCCGATAACGTGAACGTTCAGTTTTGCTTTTGCAATGGCGTATAACGTAGCGCCCACTGCGGCAGCTCCGGCCATATCGCATTTCATAAGATCCATGCTATTGGGCGTAGGCTTTAAACTTAAGCCACCGGTATCGTAAACCACCCCTTTTCCTACCAACACATATGGTTTTTTATTTCTTGCTTTTTTAGGCTTATACTCCATAATGGTGAATGTTGGCGGATCAACACTTCCCTGATTTACGCTCAGTAAACCACCCATTTTTTGTGAAACGATCTTGTCTTTATTCCAAACTTCCACTTTAAATCCGGCTTGCTTTCCAAAACTTTTAAACGCGTTAGCTAATCCCACAGCGTTCAATATATTTACCGGCTCGTTAACCAGGTCGCGGGCTTTGTTATTGGCCTCAACCACAATATTTAAATTAACAATGGCCTGATCGCGCACTTTTTTATCGTGAAGCAGAATGGTGTTTAAGGTGTTCGCGTTCTTTTTGCCGCTTGGTTTATGTTTTATAAAACTGTAATTAGCTAAAGCTATGCCTTCGGCTAAAGCCAAAGAATAAGCAGGCTTAAGTGTATCGTTAAAAATGGTGACCTGT
>JBGASH010000004.1:0-8590 GCA_044229775.1 Bacteroidia bacterium | reverse complement strand
GACCTGTTTAGCTTTGCCTTCATTTAACTTATCGGTTATAACGCAGCCGTTCTTGCGAAGATTTTCGCGATTAGCATTAAGATCCTTCTTAGCATCTGTTATCAAAACAAAGATCTGATGCCCTAAATTATTTACGGCTACAAATTTCTTTTCGTTCTCGGTAATTTGTTTTGAGATGTAATCAGCGGTTTTAGTGTCCAATCCGTACACCGGTTTATTTTTCCAGGTTTCGCAAATAATTGCCAGGTTGCTGTGCCCTGAAACAGCGTTAGTTCGTTTAGTTGTAGCCATAGTAAGTGTAGAGGCACGAATATACAAATTTCAAATAATTAACCTAAATTTTCGCCGTTAAATCGTATCTTTATGCCTATGAATTCCGACCTTTTATTGAAGAGGGCTCAAAATCTCGAGTTTTTAAGTATTGAAGAGGGTGTTTTCTTATTTGAAAATGCGCCCACTGCCGAATTAATGTTCGTTGCTAACGAGATCAGGAATATCAAAAAAAATAATTCTAAAAAAGTTACCTGGATCATTGATCGTAATTTAAACACCACCAATGTTTGCATTGCTAACTGCAAGTTCTGTAATTTCTATAGAATACCCGGTCATGCCGAATCTTACATCACAGATATTGCCACCTACAAAGTAAAAATTGAAGAGACCATTAAATACGGCGGCGATCAATTATTATTGCAAGGCGGGCATCATCCCGATCTGGGTTTAAGTTTTTACGTGAATTTATTTAAAGAATTAAAATCACTTTATCCCGATATTAAATTGCATTCGTTGGGTCCGCCCGAAATTGCACACATTACCAAACTCGAAAAATCAACGCACACCGAAGTATTAAAAGCTTTAAAAGAGGCAGGCCTCGATAGTTTACCGGGCGCCGGCGCCGAAATACTGAACGACAGAGTAAGACGATTGATCAGTAAAGGAAAATGCGGCGGAAGAGAATGGCTGGATGTGATGAAAGCGGCACATCAGTTGAACATTACTACATCGGCCACAATGATGTTCGGACATGTTGAAACTATTTACGAACGGTTTGAGCATTTGGTATTACTGCGCGAAGTACAGGAACAAAAACCGAAAGATGCCAAAGGATTTTTAGCTTTTATCCCCTGGCCATTTCAGGATGACGGCACTTTATTGAAACGGTTAAAAGGAATTAAAAATAATGTGAGCTCGGATGAATACATTCGCATGATCGCTTTAAGTCGCATCATGCTTCCTAATATTGAGAACATACAAGCCTCGTGGTTAACCGTTGGAAAACAAACGGCGCAAATTTGTTTGCACTCGGGCGCCAATGATTTTGGAAGTATAATGATAGAAGAAAATGTTGTAAGCGCGGCCGGCGCACCTCATCGATTTACTTATAAGACCATTCAGGAAGCAATCCGCGAAGCGGGCTTTGAACCTCAATTAAGAAATCAGCAATACGGCGAAAGAAAATTACCTGAAAATATTCAAGAGCAGGTGATCAATTATTGAAGTATTAAAAAAACAACTACTTCAAGCCTTTATACATCCCTATCAGTTTATCTTTTGTTTCGGTAGCAGTTTTTAATTCGCTGTTCAACGAACTCACATCTTTATTGTTTTTCTTAGCGTCTTCGATCTTTGCCCTTAATTTCTCTTCTTTCTCCTCCCAATTCTCAATTAAACTGCTTTTAAATACTTTGAGTGCTGTGTATTTTACGAATTGATTATCCGATTTTGACATCTTGCCCAATTCTTCTGCTGCTTTAAAAGCGGTTTCGGGTTTTACACATTTCTTTAAAAACTTACCGTAAATACTTCCATAACCTAATAATTCAAATCCGTTAAATTGCTTTTTGATCTTTATAAGATAATCGTGGTTATCATCATTGCCAATAGTTGAATAAATATCGGCAATGGCGTACATGATCTTTTTACTGTCTTCGTTCTCCAATTCCTTCGCCTTCTTTAATGCTAACGTTGGATCGGTTTTTGAAATGGCATCGAGCGCTTCGGCCACAATGGCGTACGACTGCTCATTCAATGATTTTTCGTACAAGGCATTTAGATCGGCGCCCTTGTAATTAGCTGATAAAACATTTATGGCTATTGCGCGGGTATTGGTGGAAGCATCATTGGTAGCTATACCCATTAATAGCGGCTTAAGGTCGTTCTCATTATCTTTTGCCACTTCTCCCAGAGCGGTGATGGCGCGGTCTCTGAAACCTTTCCATTTATCATTTTGCGCGGCCCATTTTAAAACCTCGTAAATGTCTTTATCGGCAGTATGACTTGTAAAATAATCGAGCGCTTCATCCCTATCGCCCCACAATGGCGCATTCTTATACTGGAAAATATATTCTTCCTTAGTTTTCTCATAACGGAGTTGAGATAACAGTTGTCGCTCGGCGTCAAAGTTCACCAGATCGGGTTTAGCGCTTAAAGTAAACGTAAAATTATTGTCCACATTTTCTATCCAAACTTTTTGACGCGATACTTTCCCGCCCGAATAAATATCAATGTAAACGGGTAATTTATAGAGCGGGGCCTCTGTAAGGTCTTGTTTTTGTTTCACATTTAACGTTACCGTTTTAGAAGCTTCATCATAATTCTTTGTTATTTTTAAAATCGGGTGCCCTTTATTTAAGAACCATTCGTTAAAGAACCAGTTCATATCTAAACCGGTTGTTTTTTCGAATGCCAAACGCAAATTATGTATTTCGCCGCTATTGAATTTATTAGTCTCAAGATACAATTTTAAAGAGGCAAAAAACGCGTCATCACCCACCGCCTTACGAAGCATGTGCAGCACTTGTCCGCCTTTATTGTAACTAAAACCATCAAACATGTCTTCGCGGTCCTCATAATTAAATCGCACCAGATCCACTTGTTTTTGCATGGCTTGCGAAAAATACCCGTTACGCGAACCGGCCGAATGCTCATCGGCAGCGTCACGTCCGTATTTAAATTCTTCCCATAAATATTCGCCATAGGTGGCAAACGATTCGTTAAGCGGCAAATTACTCCAGCTTTCAGCAGTCACCAGATCGCCAAACCATTGGTGAAATAATTCGTGTGAAATAACGTCTTCGCCTTTAATACCGTCGATGGTTTCGCGCGTGGTTTGATAGATCATAAAATCGCCGTGTAAAGTAGCGCTGGTGTTTTCCATGGCGCCACTAACGTAGTCGCGCACTACTATTTGCGAATATTTTTGCCAGGCATAATCTACACCCAATTTTCTTGAAAAGAAGTCGATCATCTCCTTGGTATTTCCAAAAAGTGCTTTGGCGTGTGTTTCATATTCTTTTTCTACGTAATAGCTTATTTCCTTTCCTTTCCATGGCGCATCCGTTACTTTTTTAAATTCTCCTACGGCCATCATCACTAAATACGACGAATGTGGCAACTCGGTTTTCCAATGATCGGTACGTGTGCCGTTGTCGTTTTTCTTTGAATCGGTTAACAGTCCGTTCGACAAGGTGATGTATTTGTCGTCAACCGTCATGTAAATTTCATCGGTCATTTTTTCATTCGGACTATCTACACAAGGAAACCAGGCCGAATTACTTTGCGTTTCGCCTTGCGTCCATATTTGCGGCATTTTATTAGGGTCTTCGCCGGTTGGATTAATAAAATATAAACCTTTATCCTCGCTAATAGCATTGCTTCCACCCTTTTTTAATTCGTTGGGCTTTGATATGTACTCTATGTAAACGGTAAATTCTTCGGTGTTGTTATAGGTTTTACCAAGATCAATTTTTAACGAATCGTTTTCGTATTTATAATTGGCCATTGGGGTTGACGAATAGGAGAACTCTTTAGTTTCAACTTTCTTCCCATTTACCATGGTTGTTTTTGTGATCTCCGTTCCTTTCCCTAACGCGATCTTTTTTATTTCCATTCCCCGTGCGTTCAGGTATAGAACCGAGGTTGGATAAAAGTATGGCTTGGCAGTTATGGTGGCTTTGCCCTCTAACTGTGACTTTTTCCAATCAAAACTTACTTCCAGTTTGGTGTGAAGGATATCGTTTATAAGCGGGTTGCTTTCGCGATAGATGGGCCGTTTGGTTTCTTTTTCGGCGGTTACTTTTACCGTATCTAAATTTATAGAAGGCATTTCAACTGTGTTGTTGGCGCTGCTATTATTTTTATTTGTGCGCGACCTGTTTTTTTGAGTAGAACAGGCTAACAGCACAGCAATTATCGCAATAGGGTATAGTTTTGTAAATTTCATTTTAAGGGAAGATTAACGCTGCAATTTACTAATTAACCCCTTAATAAAATATACCCCCTACGGGGGGAGGTTATTGGAAAAGTAATGGCAGATATTTGTAATAGATTTTATTCATGTTAATCGAAGAAAACCCCTTTGTTGAATTTATTCGGCAGGGGGTTTTTGATTTTAAATCGAGTTCGAAATGAGCCGTGCACTCATAAATGAGATTTCTACTTTTTGCCTTAACGCAAAAAGTAGCAAAAAGGTCAAGGCTGCCAAGAGGCATTTGGCCGAGCGCTAAAAATGTGCGCTGCACATTTTCTTAACGCTGGCAATATCCTTTGCTTTCAGCAATTTTTCATGCTCGCAAAACGCTAACAAATGGGTGATCCCCTGGGGTCCCCCTGGCGGGGCTACCCATTTGTTTTAACGCGTTTCGCTTCGCATCAAAAACCGGATAAAATGAGGCCGAATAAATCCAATATTAATAATTCATTTTTAAACGGGCAGACTGTATGTACTCTGGCGCTGCGCAGCAATAGCGGGATTTGTTGCACATAAAAGAAACACCCTAGGAGAAGCAGTAAATTACAATTTTGTAACGGGCTCAAGGAAAGGTGCAACAAATAACCGCGGTTTACCCAGACGGTACCGTCTGGGTAAAATTGCCTTGCAGCGCCAAGAGTTTTTTTGGTTCTTTTTTGGCGATCCAAAAAAGAACAAAGAAAATAGCAAATTACTTTCCAAACACTTATAATATATTTCCTTTGCCAATAAAGAAAAATAAATCGACGATAGGTTTGATATAATAAGGTTAAGCTTTCTTTCTGTTAAACCGTAAGGTTTTCATCATCCATGCCGGCACCGGTTTTTCAGGAGCGCGTTTTTTAAGATCCAAATACCATCCCCACTTTTTCATGATGGGTAATTTTTTTGTTTCTACAAATTCTATCAAGGTACCATCCGGATCTTCCACGTAAGTGAAATGCCCGGCGGCTTCGCCCATTTCAAACCCGGCTCCACCATCTACTGTAAAGGGATGTCCTTCTTTTTCGCAGGCCAATTTTAATGCTTCCATGTTTCGGATATCGAAACACAAATGAATAAAACCCAGATCGCCCCATAAACGGTTCTCAAATATTTTGCGGGGGGTATAATTATAAGCCTGCACCAATTCAATACAACTGGCACCGAACATCTCGGCAAAGCTGGCTGTGCGGGGTTGTGAATGCGTTAACAACACGCGGCGGCACTTCACATTGCCACCCGGTAAATTTTTAAGGTCATCAAACTCCCCTTCTTTATCGTAAAGCACTTTATCGTAACCTAAAACATTAGCATAAAACTTTTTCGATCTTTCTATGTCGCTTACACCAATGATCATTCCTACCTGACCACCGGTTGTTTTTACTCCCTTAGTAAACCACTCTTCTCCTTGCACAATTTCAAAAATATTGCCGTAAGGATCTTTTACAAAAAAATGCGGCTGGCCATTTGGCGCGGTAACAATTTCGGAAATAAAAGAAGCATTTTGTGATCGCAAATAATCATAGGTAGCTTTTACATTTTCGCTTTTTATTTTAGCAATGTATAAACCAAGATCGCCCAAATGTATTTGAAAGGCACAGGGCTGCGGCGTGCGACTGGTGTATTGCCAGATCTCAAAACCACCACCGCCTTTTAAATTAATGGCTAAAATAGCGTGGCGCTTGTGTGGTTTTCCGCCGGTATAAGGCAACATTAAGTTGGCTTCGGCGGCTTCCTCAAAGATGGGAATATCCATGCCAAAGTGTTTATTATACCAATTGAATGCTTCGTGAACGTTTGGTACGCCTATACCTACCTGTTGAATGCCTGCGATGAAATATTTGCTCATAATTGAGTGCAAATATAATTTATTATAGAAAGAATAAAGAGAAAATTATCTAACAATGATCTTTTGCGAATAAAGTTCATTGCGCGATGAGGCCATCACTAAATATACCCCTGCTGATAATTTATTTTCGGAATTTATAACCACCAGGTTCTTACCTTCTTTTTTAAGGGTGAGTTTCGAAAAAACTTCTTTGCCTGAAATATCTCTTACGACCACCAACACTTCTTCGTTGATAGCACCGGTAACGTCAATTGAAAATTCACCATCATTTGGATTAGGTGAAACATTGATGCCGTGTGGCCCGTCGAAATGGTAATTAACGGCTACTATTGGCGTATAAGATACCTGCCCGTCCTGATTGGTTTGCTTGATGCGGTAATACGAAATGCCCGAAAAAGGACTATAATCTACTTCATGATATTCGATAGGCATTGAACTATTGCCCGATCCTTTTGTCATGGCGAAGATCTCGAACTCTAAACCATCCATGCTTCTTTCAACGGCAAAATAATCGATGCGCTTTTCGTTATCGGTGGTCCATGTAAGGTCCACTTTTTTATCGTTGATAATGGCGTTAAAGCCCACTTGTACAGATTGGGGTGGCGCTAATGAGTAAACAAAATCGCCCACATCCACATTTTGTGCAACGGCGTTTGTAAAAAAAGCGGCCTGCGCAAAACAAATCATAACACAAATTTTGTAGTATGTCTTCATGCCATTAGGGATGGGTATAACAAATTTAGCAAAAATTTCTTTGAAAAACCAGCTTTTGGCCCCTTTTTTTGATCCAAACATGGTTGAATAAAGCGAGGGTTTTTTACATTTGTTACCAAAAAAAGGCCATGGACCATACCTTTCAGAAACATATTCAAAGCCAATTAAGCGAAATTGAAGCCAATGGCTTATTTAAAAAAGAACGCGTTATTACCACCCCGCAGGGGGCCACTGTAAAAGTGAACGGTAAAGAGGTGATCATTTTTTGTGCCAATAATTACCTTGGTCTTTCCTCTCATCCCGCCGTTATTGAAGGGGCTAAAAAAGCCCTCGACAGCCATGGCTATGGTATGAGCAGCGTGCGTTTTATTTGTGGTACGCAAGACATCCACAAAACACTTGAAGAAAAAATTGCAAAATTCCTTGGACAGGAAGACACCATTTTATACGCTGCCTGCTTCGACGCCAACGGCGGGGTTTTTGAACCTTTGTTTGGCGAAGAAGACGCTATTATTTCGGATGAATTAAATCACGCTTCCATCATTGACGGGGTGCGTTTATGTAAAGCGCAGCGCTACCGTTATAAAAATTGCGACATGGCCGATCTGGAAGAGCAATTGAAAAAAGCACAAGCACAACGGTTCCGCATTATTGTAACCGATGGTGTTTTTAGTATGGATGGTTTTGTGGCGCCATTGGACAAAATTTGTGATCTGGCCGATAAATACAAAGCGTTAGTAATGGTGGATGAAAGTCACGCCAGCGGTTTTATTGGTAAAACAGGGCGCGGCACTATTGAATTAAAGAATGTGATGAACCGGGTAGATATTATTACAGGCACTTTAGGAAAAGCCTTAGGTGGCGCAATGGGCGGATTTACTACCGGTAAAAAAGAAGTGATTGAAATGCTCAGACAACGGTCTCGTCCTTACCTCTTCTCTAATTCGCTGGCACCAGGTATTGTGGGCGCTTCTATTGCGGTTTACGATCTGTTAAGCAAAACCACCGAATTGCGCGACAAACTAGAGTGGAACATAAATTACTTTAAAAAAGGGATCAAAGCCGTTGGTCTCGAAATAAAAGATGGCGATTCGGCCATTGTTCCTGTAATGTTATACGATGCTAAATTATCGCAGGTGTTTGCCGATAAACTTTTGCAGGAAGGGATTTACGTGATCGGATTTTTCTTTCCGGTGGTACCAAAGGGCCAGGCACGTATTCGTGTGCAGCTATCGGCCGCGCACACACAAGAACATTTAGATAAAGCCATAGCCGCTTTTGCCAAAGTGGGTAAAGAACTTGGGGTAATAAAAGCGCAAAGTTAACATGTCTAAATTTCTTTTTGTTTCGTTTTTAGTATTTCATTTTTGCATTAAAGCGCAAAACAAAGCTTACCAAAAATTCATTTTACCGGGCTTTGAGATCATGGATACCCTTCACGGGGACCTGAATTTAGATGGCAAAAAAGACGTGCTTTTAATTTTAAAGATCAGGAACGAAGAGGCTGTTTGCGATACGGCTCTGCTCGATAAAGCCCGGCCATTACTTTTATTAATTAGACAGTCCGGTGGCAGTTTAAAACAAGCGGGCCGTAACGATCAGGTAGTATTGTGCAAAAAATGTGGCGGTGTTTACGGCGATCCTTATAACGGTCTGGCCATAAAAGACGGCTACTTTTCGGTAGAACATTATGGTGGGAGCAACTGGCGGTGGACCGATGTAGTAACGTTTAAATACGATAAAATAAAAAAGAAGTGGTTCCTTCATAAATGGGGCGGCGACAGTTACCATACCAG
>JBGASH010000138.1:0-8189 GCA_044229775.1 Bacteroidia bacterium | reverse complement strand
GGGCGTCGACCAATCCTTGTCGTAATTTTCCAATTTATAAATGTATTTATTCTTTGACGGATCGTTGTAATCAAGTGCGGCTAATTCAAATTGGAAAAAATTCTCTCTCCAATTCAGTTCTAAGTATTTCTTGAAGGTAATGGTTGTATCCACTTTTATTTCGTTACCCGATCTGGTAAATCCAACCACATAAACGGGGGGCACCCTGAAATTGTTCAGGATCTTACGTGGATTAAAAATATTTATTCCATTAGTACTTCCAAAAACAAATTCACCATTAGAACACTTGCAAAAAGCATTTTGCGTATATTCATTATTGAGTAAACCGTCTTTTTGATCGTAATTCTTAAAGGCTGTACCGTTTACATTCGGAATATTGGGGTTGAATTTTGCGATCCCTTTGTTAGTACTGATCCAAAGACAACCCGAACTATCCTCTAAAACCGAGTAAGTAAAATTATTTCCTAAACCATCTTCTTCTGTATAATTATTGAATTTTCGCGAAGCAACATTATAACAGCTAATTCCAAAATCGGTGGCAAACCAAATATTTTTTTTACGGTCTTGCGTTAAAGAATAAATTGTATTTGAGCTTATGGAGTTAGAAGAATCGGTTAACACATGGATCTTAATGCCATTGGAAATAACACCATCTTTTATCAAATTTACGCCGCCACCGTCAGTACCAACCCAATAATTATTATCTGAGTCAACTAAAACAGATGTGATATTATTACTGCTTAACCCGTCTCTTTGCGTATAATTATTTACTTCGCCGGTTTTGCTATGATATACAAAAAGACCTTCCTCGTAAGATCCTATCCAAACATCTCCATTTGGCACAGTGGTCATAAATAAAATGGTGCCGGTTTTGCCCTCGTTCTTTAAAACATTTTCCTTTGCACCGGTTCTTTTATTGAATTTAATAATGCCGCTTCCCCAGGTACCTATCCATAAATTCCCATTTTTATCTTCCGTAAGGGCCAATACAGTGTTATTCCCTACAATGTTACTATAGTCCTTTATTTGTCCTGTTACCCTATTAAACGACAATAATTTTTTCTCTCCACCTACCCATAATTGTTTTTCCTTATCCTCTAACAACGAATACGTTTGTTTGAATTGATTGGAAATAACTGAGGGAAGATTTGGGAATTTTTTAGCTTGTGAGAAAGAAATATTTACCCCGCCCGAAAAAGTACCCAACCAAATATTGCCCTGCCCGTCAATAAAGACGCTGTTTATCTGGTTATCATTTAAACTTTTTTTGTCGCCGTCGTTTTCCAGAACCTCTTCCTCACCGGTTAATAAATTGTAAATGATAAATCCGGATTTTGTACCCGAGAAGATCTTGTTGTCTTTAATATCAAGGGTTAATACATAATTAGTGCGGTTATTGGAAACCTGGATCACTTTTTCAACTTCGTTAGTAGTGGGATCAAACATTACTATTCCTTCTCCCTGAGTAGCTAAATAAATTTTTCCGGCGTATTCATCAATATCAGTAACCAAAGTAACTGTATTGATGTTTACCTTAGGAAAATAATCGTTATAAAGATCAACGGGCTTTAACTGAAAATTCTTTCCAACTTCCCAAATACCTTTTTCGCCTGTGCCAATAAGCAAGCGGTCTTTAAATTTGAACAAACACAATACCGAAACCGGATCGGTCAACGGAAATAACAGTTGTCTTATTTTTTTGGTCTTAGTATTAAATAAGTTCAAGCCATTACTGGTACCTATCCACAAACTTTCTTCGTTCTCTTTTATGATACAAGTAACTTTTGCATCGGTAAGGGCTTCGGTTTTGTTTCCGTAAGCCGAGATCTGCTCGTAGGTATTTTTAATGGGATCAAAAATGTTTAAACCCGAATTACGTGTACCAACATAGATCTTATTATCGGAATGGTTATAGAGACAAATAACGTTTGAAGAAGATAAAGAATTGGAATTGTTCTTATTGTGCTTAAAGACATCAATATTATACCCGTTGTATCTGCACAAACCTTCCTGAGTTCCAAACCACATGAAGCCTTTATTATCCGAAATGATGGAAGTTACATAGTTTGTTGGCAATCCTTCTTCACTGGTGATGTGCTTAAACCTATAGGTTTGCGAGAACCCCGGAATGATTTGTAAAAGAAATATATAGACTAAAAGCCTTTTGTACATTTAAAGCCTAAAATTAATTAAATTTTCAGAAGTAAATAGCATATTTTTACAAAATTATGTGCGGTATTGCAGGAATATATTTTTTTGAGGGAAATAGATCTAAAACTGGCTTCAGCAAAGAAAATGTTATTGCTTCTTTACATCACCGGGGCCCTGATAACAGCGGCATTAAAGAATACGATAAATGCGCCCTGTTTCATACACGATTAACCATTTTAGACCTCACTACGGCCAGTAATCAGCCCTATACGGATACCTCGTCCGAAAAATGCATGGTTTATAATGGCGAAATATTCAATTACAGATCACTTTCAAACGAAAATCCTAAACCTACAGGTGATGTTGAAGTGCTTTTTAAATTGTTTGAGAAAGAAAAAACAGAATGTCTTGACAACCTTAACGGCTTCTTTGCTTTTTCGTTTTATGATTCAGTACAAGATGAATTACATGTGGTGCGCGACCGGTTTGGCATTAAACCGCTTTATTATTGTACAGATGGTGAAAAACTGGCCTTCGCTTCCGAATTAAAACCATTGCTGGAACTAGCGGGTAAGCAAGAATTAAATCCCGCAGCCCTATATACCTATTTACGGTTGAATTATATTACCGGTAAAGAAACTATATTTAAAAATGTTTATCGTCTCCTTCCCGGTGAATGTATTACAGTAAAAAACAACACAGTTGAAATTAGGAATTGGTACACTTATCCAAAAACTAAAACCGATAATACAAACCTTAATCAATTACTTAACGATGCGGTTAAATTACGCTTACACGCCGATGTGCGGGTTGGTTGTTTTTTAAGCGGCGGGCTGGATTCTTCTATAATTTCAGCTATTGCAGCGAAACATCATTCCAATTTACACACGTTTAGTATTGGGTATGCCGATGAGCCGTTTTTTGACGAAACCGAATACGCTAACGTTGTGGCAAAACATATTGGGTCAGATCATAGCGTGTTTAAATTAACCAATGACGATCTTTTAAATCATCTTCCGGCATTTTTAAATTGTATCGACGAACCCTTTGCCGATTCTTCGGCATTAAATACTTATATCTTAAGCAAACTTACATCTTCAAAAGTAAAAGTAGCGCTTTCGGGCGATGGTGCGGATGAACTTTTTATGGGGTACAGTAAACATAAGGCCGAATATTTACGAAGTAAATTCATTTATAAAAACATTTTACCGCTTTCTAATCCACTCTTAAAAGTGTTCTCAGAATCCCGCAATTCAAAGTTTTCGAATAAGATAAGGCAATTAAAACGTTTTGCGGCCTCTGCCAAACTACCTGCCGAGGCGCGTTATATTAATTGGGCTTGTATATCTACAGGAAAAGAGGTTGATGCATTGATGAAAATAAACGCGGGCCGAAATTATTTTTTGAATGTGTTTGACGAAGGTTTTACGCAAAATAATTTTAATGCTGTAAACTTTTGCGATCTTAAAATTGTATTGGCCGATGACATGCTGGTTAAGGCCGATAGGATGAGCATGCAACATGGATTAGAAATAAGAAATCCTTTTTTAGATTTTAGGATCGTTGAATACGCTCTCAATTTGCCAATAGAAAAAAAGATCAATTCGAGCGGACAAAAACTTATTTTGAAAGAAACATTCTCAAATCTATTGCCTGAAGCGATAGTATCACGATCAAAAAAAGGATTCGAGTTACCTTTATGGAAATGGTTGAATACGGCTCTGAAAACTGAAATTGAGGAAAAATGGTTGAGTAAAGCAATTATTGAAGATCAAAAACTGTTTAATTATGAAGCAGTAAATGAATGCAAGAACCAATTGTATAGTAACAGTCCGGGCGACTCGCCTGCCAAAATATGGGCGTTGATCGTTTTTCAAAATTGGTATATGAATTTTAAGAAATACATTATATAATGCCTAAAGTATTACGTATCATAAACCGATTCAATTTAGGAGGCATTACTTACAATGTGGCTTACCTCAGTAAATATTTACCGACCGAGTACGAAACCTTGTTAATTGGTGGTCCGGAAGAGGACAAAGAAGAAAGTTCCTTATTTATTACCGAACAATTGGGATTAAAACCAACTATCATTAATGAATTGCGTCGCGAAATACAATTTAAAAAAGACCGTGAGGCTTATAAAAAGATAAAGCAGATCATTACTGAATTCAAACCCGATATTGTTCATACCCATGCTTCAAAAGCCGGTGCTATTGGAAGATTGGCGGCCATAAGCTGTAAAGTTCCTGTTATCGTACACACCTTTCATGGACATGTTTTTCATTCGTATTTTGGTAAAATTAAAACCTGGTTCTATAAGAGTGTTGAAAGGTATCTTGCCAAAAGAACCACCGCCATTATCGCTATAAGTAATGTACAGAAAAAAGAATTGACCGAGCATTTCAAAATTTGCCGTCCCGATCAAACTTATGTTATCAACCTTGGCTTTGATCTTAAAAAATTTACTGAAGACCAGGAGTTAAAACGAAAAACATTTAGGGATAACTATAATTTGGAAGCGGATGAATTGGCTATTGGGATAATTGGAAGACTTGCCCCTATCAAAGACCATCGCTTATTTATTGATGCTATTGAATTTGTGGCATCGAAGACCTCTAAAAAAGTACGGGCTTTTATTATTGGTGATGGCGAAATAAAACAAGATCTTATCGAAAACATTAAAAACAAAAACTTGTTCTATACAGAAAAGGCGGGCGATAAACGTTTATTCACTTTTACCTCGTGGATAACCAATGTGGATGTTGCTTTGGCGGGTTTGGATATAGTGGCGTTAACGTCTAAGAACGAAGGTACGCCAGTAAGTTTAATTGAAGCGCAAGCCGCCGGAAAATTTATAGTAACCACTAACGTTGGCGGTATATCGGATATTTTACACCCCTATAGCGGGTTCTTATGTGATGCAAAAAACAATGAGGAATATAAAAACAAATTGCTGGAGGCGGTAAATGGTTTTGATACTCTAAAAATGAATTGCGATCAGGGACGATCGGAAGTTCTTGAGCGTTATAGTTATCAAAGACTTGTTCACGATATGGATATTCTTTATAAACACCTTTTAAAAAAATAGTGACATTAATCAGATATTTTGTTTTAGTTTCTCCCTATATTTGACAACGATGGATGCAAAAATTGAAAATAAACTAAAGCTTCTTGAAGAGAAATACGCTTCAATGGGCCAGGATCTGGAAGGCTATTTGGATGGATTACTTTTATCCAATTATCTTACTTATTGGGATTACACGCATGTTGATACCTTGTTAACTCTTCAAAACCCTAAGACTGATTTTCCGGATGAGATCATTTTCATCATGTACCATCAGATCACTGAACTGTATTTTAAATTGAGCTTACACGAATTTGAGCAAATAGCGAACAATGGCCGTAATATTTTACCAAATGGTCAGGATAAAGGCTGGAAGGATAAATTAGATCCGGTATTTTTTGCCGAAAGGGTGATGCGCATTAACCGGTACTTTGAAGCTCTTACCAAATCCTTTGAGATCATGATCAATGGTATGGAAAAAGAGCAATTCTTACGATACCGTATGGCCTTGCTTCCTGCCAGTGGTTTTCAAAGCGCGCAATACCGAATGATCGAAATTTGTTCTACTGATTTTATAAACCTGGTGGATAAAGACGTAAGACCAAAATATATTGGTAAAAAAACGGAAATTGAGGAATTATTTAATTTCATTTATTGGAACAAAGGAGCTACGGAATTGGCTACCGGAAAAAAAACCTTAACCCTACAGCAATTTGAGAAAAAATACTCTAAAAAATTCATAAACCTTGCAAAAGAACATATTGACAAAAATCTATGGGCCAAATACAAGGGCTTATCGGATGCTGATCAAAAAAATCAAAATGTAATTAATGCGCTTAAGAATCTGGATGTAAATGTCAATATCAACTGGCCGTTAGTGCATTATAAATCGGCCGTTCGTTATTTACAGGCCGATACCGCAGATATTGCTGCTACCGGTGGAACCAATTGGCAGAAGTATTTACCACCCCGTTTTCAAAAACGTGTTTTTTATCCTGAGCTATGGTCAAAACAAGAGTTGGAGGATTGGGGCAAGAGCTGGGTTGAGACCAATGTATTTGAATTAAAAAAGTAAGCTTTCCCACAATATTTCTATCTTTATAACGTTAAAAGAAGTATTGAAAAAGCAACTCCAAATATTTTCATTTATTTTATCAGTTACCTATTCCTATTCACAAAATGGTAGCGGCAACTTTGGCTATCGTTTTCTTGACTTGCCTATGCCGGCCAGAGCTGCCGCGCTTGGCGGGAGCAGCATGAGTATTTACGGCGATGATATTAATTTGTATTTCAGCAACCCTGCCTTATTGAATAAATACATGGGCAATCAGCTGGCGGTTAATTATTGCAATTATGTTTCTGATCTTAATTATGGTAATGTGGCTTATGCCCGCCAGATCAATGATAAAATAGGAACAATTGGCGGCGGAATACAATTCTTTAATTACGGGAAATTTGACAAGCGTGATGAGTACGATATATCGCAAGGAACTTTTAGAGCAGCCGACTATTCCTTTAATTTAAGTATGGCTAAACAGCTTAAAGATACTTGCTTTAGTGTTGGCGGTACGTTAAAGACCATATACTCCCACTATGATATTTATAGATCATTTGCAAATGCCATTGACTTTGGGATAACCTATCATCATAAAAGCAGTTTAACCCTTTCGGTATTGGCAAAGAACGTTGGTCATGTTTGGAGAAGTTATTCAACAAGTGCAAAAAATGAAGGCTTACCGCAAGATGTTCAAATGGGAATGAGTTACAAAGTTAAAAAAGCACCTTTTCGCATCATTTTTGTTTATGACCAGTTAACCAAATGGAACCTTACCTACTCTTCACCTTTGGATGAGACCAATCAGATAGATCCTTTTACCAATAAGCCGGTAAAAACAAAGACCAAATTTCAAACCAACTCCGATAAATTTGCAAGGCATTGGATCTTTGCCACTGAAATTGTGCTGACCAAAAATTTCAATTTACGTGTAGGTTATAATTACCGTTTGCACAAAGAAATGATGTTACCCGATAAACGCGGCGCTAATGGGTTAAGTTTTGGTTTTGGGGTTAAGATCTACAAATTCCATTTAAGTTATTCATTCGCAAAATATAATGTAGCCGGTAATTCAAGTGTTTTCAGTATTACTACGAATCTGAATTCGTTCATGCGCTAGTTCTTATGCGCCGCGGTTAGAAAATAATTCCAAACAGGGTCTTTTAAATTTGGGTCAGCAATAATTTTTATTTCCTCGTCTTTTATAGGATGAACAAATTTGATTTCGCGCGAATGCAAATGTATGGAAGCATCGGCATTGGTACGGTTGAAACCATACTTAATGTCTCCTTTTATAGGGCAATCAATGGCCGCTAACTGAACGCGTATTTGATGATGGCGGCCGGTAAGTAATTTTATTTCCAGTAAATGATAGTTATCGCTTGATGAGATTAGTTTATAGATCGTTTCCGCCTTAAGTGCGTTCTCAATAGGTTTATTAAATGCTTTTGACGTATTGGTTCTTTCGTTCTTAATAAGATAATGAACAAGGTGTCCCGAATTTTCTTTTGGCTTATTTTTTACAACGGCCCAGTAGGTTTTTTCAATTGTTTTTTCACGAAACATTTCATTAAAGCGCGATAAGGCTTTACTGGTCTTAGCAAAAATAACTATACCCGAAACCGGTCGGTCGATCCGATGAATAACACCACAAAATACGTTACCGGGTTTATTATCACGCACCTTTATATAATTCTTTACTTTTTCGCTTAAAGGCATATCGCCGGTTTTATCGGCCTGAACAATTTCGGATGGCATTTTATTGATCACAATAATGTGATTATCCTCGTAAAGAATGCGGTCGGAAGTGATAGTATTTAACGAATTATTAATAGAGTGAAAATGTAGGTAAAATCCTGTAAAAACCTGATTTTAAGCCTCAAAAATACAGTTTTATCTAAATAATGTTATAATTAT
>JBGASH010000137.1:0-8129 GCA_044229775.1 Bacteroidia bacterium | reverse complement strand
AATTTTTTTCTATCAGTACAAGAGCCGACAATAAGAGCTAACAAAATAAGACAAGTAATTTTGTTTGTTTTAACTTTAATCATAAAAATTATCTTCATTTCAGCTGGTAAAGATAGTCAATTTAGTTGATTATCTCCTTTTTTGACGAAGTAAAACTAATGGTTTTGGTAAGCAATTTCGCTCCAAAATATGTGAGGTTTAATTCAAGCACTACGTTTGTTTTTGACCACAATATTAAAAACCGCTTGAAAAAAATACTTAGTGTCTGTGAGGTAAGGTTGCTTGTGTTTTTCGACTAAATATTCACGTTCGGCCTGCAATACATCTGTAACTGATCCGGTTCGATTAAGTGCAACGTATGGAGGTATACAACCCGGTTTTTGTGTAATTCTAAGATCCTGCAAATCCTTAGGTATGTCTTGAAAATAACGTTTAGAAATTGGCCTAACCCCTACCAATTTCAGATCTCCTTTTAAAAGGTTTATCAATTGAGGTGTTTCGTCTAACCAATAACGGCGCAATACCCTTCCCCATGGAGTTAAACGAAAATCATCAGCAGGCTTTCCTGTTTCAGAATAACCATTAATTTTTAAAATATAATCTTGCAAATATTCAGCGTAAGGATGCATTGTCCTCAATTTATACACTTTAATGATCTTGCCATCTTTACCCATACGAGGCATTTTGTATACAGGACCATAGCTGGCGTTCATATTAAAATCAGGTTCTTTTATTTTTTTTGTTACTACATAAGTAATATTGCCAAAACTATCATAAGCCACAATATCAAAGCCACAACTCACCAATCGCCCCAATCCTTCTGCCTTAGATAAAAGGCGATTCCTCCCGCGAGTAAATAAAAAGTAGATCTTTTTAAATCCCCACATTTTTGGAAAAACCCTCATGAAAACAAATTCCAAAAAAAAGTATATTTTCCCTATTATCGGAATCCTGTTAATACGTTTCCTATCCCTGCGGGCTGTAAATGTTTCGAAACAACAAATGAACGTGTCACCATTTTTCAATTTCGAGTTTACGCTCTCAAAAAATTTATTGATATATCTAATATTATTAAACTTACTGAAATTAACGATACAGTTAAATGTGTTCTGGCTATTAAGAATGTTAAACTCACTGGTAGTAGACACCAATAAAGTGTCCTTCGACTCAGGATTAATAAATCTACTCAAAAACTCATAGGCCTCTTTGCCGGATTTTTCTATGATCAGATCTTTCAAATTATATTCTTTCTTTTCTTCCAAAAAACAAACTCCAAAAACCTAATATTATTCCTAAACAATTAGCTATCATGTCATTAATGTTAAATGCCCGATATGGTACAAATAATTGTAATACCTCAGATAATGTCGCAAATATAAGGCCAATAAAGACATAAAGTATTAAGGAAAGTGTTTTTACTCCATTAAGACTTCCAAACCATATAATTGGTATAAAAAATGAAAAAAGAATCGAATGGAAAAAATAATCCCCTCTAAATGTCAATATTGTGATATTATTTAATTCTCCATTCATATTCAAAGGAAGAATTGCTAATAATAAGATAGAAAATAAGTAACCTAAAAGTATGGAAAAGCTTTTCTTTTTAAAATAAATCCTCTCTAACACGATTTACTCTTAAAGCGTTCGAAAAAATCAGGTTCTTCTTTAACAGTTTTAACGCTCTGAGGATAGTTTTCTACAAACCATTTTAAAAAAGGGCTAACATTTATTTTATTTATTAGCATTTTTTTCTGTCTTATTTTAAATACCTCCTTTAGATTTTGCATTTGCAATAGCTCATTTAGTTTTTCAAAAAGCTGCCTATCGTTTTTCGGTTTTATTCCGAAGGTCAAACCATAAACATGCTCCAGTTCTTCAAGAACTGAGATCCTACCAGAAAAATCACTTAACCGTATAGAAGGAACGCCCAATATAGCGGCTTCCACGCTCATACTCTGGCTATCGCTTACCAACATGTTAGCCGATGCTAGAATGTGATGCATATCGCAAGGCTTAATTTTCAGCAGAAAAGAGTGATACTTTTCATCTAAATTGCCCTCAGATGAAATAAAAACCGTTAACTTTTTATCTTGAAAAATTTCAATAATCTTATTTAATATATTGTGACTAATTCCTTTAATACCATAATTATCTAAGACTGTAACGTCCAGTGTAAAAACCGATGGATGTAAATAACCTAATTTCATATAACCCGGATAGCCCACTTTTTTTTCTTTCCATTTTCCCACATCACAAACTTCAGGACACAAAATTGTATTTGTAAAAGGATAGGTAAGATTTCCAAGCTGTTTCACCACTTCATAATCGTCCTCGGTAATACTTATTCTTTTTACTCTCAAAAGCATTCCTACATGAGCAATAGAAGCATCAGTTCCAATCAATAATTTTGATCCTGTTTTGCGGACTATTGTCAATAGTTTAAAATTTCTCTTTAAAAGGCTTAATAATATAGACAGCTTCGATTTTTTTCTTTCCTTCGGTAAAATATTTATGTAATCAAGCTTGTCGCTCTTAATGAGCTCTTCCAGTACATCTTTCGTTTTTATGAGGATCGTAATTTTATTTTTGTCAGAAGCAATAAGTTGTTTAATGGTATCGCGAAAAAACAAATACTGAGCTGGATGGCCGAAATAAAATAAAATCCTCATGAAATACGTGCCTACCTAATCATTTCGCTACTGTCAATCGACATCGGTTTAAAATTATACAGCGATTTAATAAGCCATTTAAAGTATTTTACATTTTTATATATCAAATTATAATTAGATGGATAATCTTTATAAGTTTTATTTTTTGATTTCATTATTTTCTCAAACTCCTCTTTGGTAATATTCAATTTTTTTATAGTATAATTTCTTAATTCTTCAAGATTTTCTGGCGTATCAAAAGGTTTCTCCATTTGCTTTAATGCCTCGTCCCTGCTGATGGCTCCGCTTAAAATCTGTGCCGATAGGTTGATTTTTCTTTTATCAATTTTGAATTTCATTGGTAGCCAGTAGGCCATAGCAAATTTGGTAAATAAATTTTCATGGTGATGTCCGCCGTAATCGCGCCAATCGTACTTTTCAATTAATAAGGTTTTAGCTTCTTGCTTTTTGTATTCAAGATAGTAATAAGGCCTAACGTCCATAATCTTTCGAACCACTCCGGCATAGATCATTCCAGGAAAAGACAAAATGGGATAAGATTTTAATTTTTCTCCGGAGCCAAAATGTTTGTGAATATATTTTAATTGTTTGGAGTCAGAATAAGTCCATTCAGTGGGTTGTTTTCCTTCTGACCGGAAATCGTTACCCCTTAATATAAAATGAATATTTTCTTTTAATCCAATTTTATACATGGTGGCCTTAATGGCCAAATCTGTTGGGATATCAATCCAGGGCATACCTGCCTTCATGTACGACACCATTAGTCCTTTTATTTCTTCGTAATTAATAACATATGTTTTCAGATCTATATTTAGTGCGTTTATCAGTTTTTCGATATTGCTAACCGCGATTTCGGAACCCCAACCATTATCTAGGTGCACGGCAAGCGGTTTTAATCCGTAGGCCCTTGCAACATGCAATAAATAAGAACTGTCTACTCCCCCGCTCACTCCAATTATACAATCGTATCTTTTGTTTTTACCTTTCGATTTAATCCTTTCTACAAGATCTTCCCAATCTTTTTTTCCTCTTTCTCCTCTTGGATAATCCATCATCATTTTCTGTTGAAGCCTACAATAATTGGAAACACCCTTCTCATCAAAAGAAATTCCGGAAACAGTTTCATCCCATATACCAATAGTGCAAACTTTCACATTTACGATCTCAACCGGTTTAAAAAATAATTAAGATTTATCCACTTCCAGATCTCTCTGGAAATATTTATTTTACCTTTCAGGTGTAGGTCGTAACGTTTCACACATTCACTCATATCCAAATATCCTGAGTTTCTTAAGGTATCCGAATTAATTGCTTCCTTTACTATCACCTTTATTTCATTTGACTTCATCCATTCATCAGAAGGATTATCAAAACCTACTTTATCTTGTCGTAACCTGATTTTTTCAGGTAATGTTCCCCTCATGGCTTCCCTTAATATCCATTTGGTATATCCTTTATTAACTTTAAGTTCAGGTGGCGAGGCCAAGGTCTTTTCAACCAACCTATAATCCAAAAAGGGTTCACGTAACTCAACAGAAAAATGCATACTGTTTAAATCATTCCATTTTAAATTATGTTCAAGCTTATACTCAAAATGCTGAAGTAAGGATTCGTTTAACGATTTGGGATCATAAAGCTGCTTACTTAATTCAGAATTCTTCTGGTACTCCTTAAAAAAATTATGGCTAATGCTTGCATTCTTTTTGGAGCCTGCGTAATTCTTTAAAAAATTAGGCGCCATGTAAAATGCCATATATTTTAAAGCAAATAACGAATGGTGTTCTTTATTATAGGCAGCCACCTCGCTTACTAGTTTCAACCACCTGAAATTTCTTAACAACTCCCTGAAATAACTGCTGAAAAAATAATGGTAACCTGCTAATTGCTCATCGGCTCCCTGTCCGTCCAATGCTACAGTTACATGTTTTGAAGCATCTTTCATCACTTTAAACTGTGAATAAATACTCAAGGTATGAACTGGTTCAAAATGACAAACCATAAATGAATTATAATCTTGAATGAAAGTTTCTGAAGTAGGATGAACAAAATTCAAATTCGGCATACTTTTATACTCCTCGATAAAACGGCTTTCATCACCTTTTTTACCTTTTCCGTAAACAGCTGAAAAAGCAAACAGATCTTTTTTATTAAAATCTTTTATAATAACCGATGTAACACTGGATGAATCGAGTCCGCCACTTAAACAAACCCCTAAAGGCACATCGCTGCGCAGACGTAACCCGATAGCCGATTTAAAAACATCTTTGTACTCATCAGCATCTTTCCAGGAAGAGTTGAGCTTAGTGTTTAAGTCGTACCATTTATTATGCTTCACTTTTCCATTACTGATTACAATATTATACCCGTGTTGAACGCGTTTAATTTCTTTGATAAATGTATTGCAGGTTTGGTCTGTACGATTATATACAAGGTATTCAAAAACAGTATTATCATCTATACTAACCTTATTCTTTAAAACAGAATGCAATGCTCTCATTTCGGAGGCAAATACAAAGGTACTGTCAGACTGATAATAATATAAAGGCTTAACACCGTATCTATCTCGGGAAATAAAAATCGATCTGTTTACAGTGTCATAAATGGCAAAAGCCCACATTCCATTAAATTTATTCAAGCAAGATTCGCCCCAAGTCTGATAGGCAGCTAAGATGACCTCTGTGTCAGTTCCGGTTAAGAAATTGTAACTATTTCTCAGTTCTTCACGTAACTCGATAAAATTGTAAATTTCGCCATTAAACACAATGGCAAGGCTTTTATCGTTGGAGAACATAGGCTGATGCCCAGAACTTGAAAGATCAATAATACTTAATCGAACTTGACCTATACTAACATTGTGATCTGAGTAAAAACCTTTATCATCCGGGCCACGATGCTTCATATCGAGCAACATCGCCTGCATCTGCTCTTGCGATGCAGGTGAATTATTAAAATTAATTATACCGGCAATTCCGCACATATTAAGCTACTAGAAGTGTTTTGTAAATTTCAAGTATTTTCTTAGCAGTAGCACTACTTTCTAGGTGCTTAATATTCTCACGCCCTGTAGTTTTGCCAATTAGCAAGGCCTCTTTTATTTTTTCAGCCATTGAATCCTTGTTGGGATCTACTACAAAACACCCTTCTGTGGTTCCAATATTTTCTTTTACATCACCCACGTTGGTTGAAACAATGGGGCAATTACATGCCATGGCTTCCTTTATCACATTGGGAGAACCTTCGTGTAAAGAACTTAAAATGACTGCATCGGCCGCATTATAAAAATGATTAAGCTCAGCTTGTGTAATATTATACACTACTTTAAGTTCTACGTCCTTTAATTTTCTTACAGCTTCCTCAGCCAATTTGAAATTTTTTTCTAGTCTTTCAGGGTTGGCTGCAAATAAAACTATTTTAGCCGATTCCTTTAAATTAAGTTCAGTTCTGGCTAATTTCTTATCGAAAGGATAAAAGATTTTAAAATTTACACCATTTGGGATTATTTGCGCTTTAGTATGAGGCCAAAGCTTAATAAATAAATTTTTTGATTTGACAATATTGTAATCGTAAAAATACTTTGCGAAAAAAGAATTGAAAAAAGCAATTAATTTGCTCAGGACAGTATAATTTCCGTTCTTATCTACAGACCCAATAAGGTCATCGCCCATAAAAGAAACCACTAGTTTTTCATTTGTTCTTGAAAAATAGGCTACCATGCCACAAAGACCGAAGTGAGCGTGAATAATGTCAAATTTCCTTTCCTTTAATTCTTTTTTAAGAATGCCAATACTTTTATAATACCCTCTAATTCCTTTTCCTTTTATGGTAAAATATGAAATTTCAACTCCAGCTTCTTCTAACGATTCGCCTTGGGCTTTGGTAAGATTATCCACTGCCCCTACCTTATTATTACCGCTTGAAACAAATAACACTTTCATTAACTCACTTTCGACGTTAACCACTCTCTCATCATAAAAAGCATCCAAATGAAATTACCATTGTCTTCTTCCCCACTTTTGTTTTTCGAGATAATTGAATTCAATAAATCACTATTAAGATCAAATTCTGTCAATTTCAATTCATTCAACCTTTTATCAAATGTGCTTTCTTTAAACCATTCTCTAAGAGGCACTGCAAACCCCCTTTTTGGTGAATTCATTACCGAATCGGGTAAATTTTTTCCAATTGTGTTTCTTAATACACTCTTTCTTTCCAGCCCATTCATTTTAATATTTTTATCAACTTTAGCCATAAATTCCACCAACCTGTAATCTAAAAATGGAATTCGTGTTTCGATCGAATGTGCCATACTCATTCGGTCTACTTTAGCCAACATGTCGTCTGGTAAATTCAATTTTAAATCAAAATACATTAATTTATAAAAATCGTCCTTGTAATTACACTTCGACATAAAATCATTAAAAAAATCTTCGAATTTTATTTGTTGTGTGTGTTGACATAATGATTTAACAACAGATAAACTAATACAAGGGATTTTTTGAACCATTCTTTCATTAAATGATAAGTTAGCGGTAATGGTTGCTCGTCTGATCTTATCTATTTTATAGCGAAGAGCTCCTCGTAAAGGCTTCATTGATATATTTAGAATAGATGGAATGCTTCTTCGCAAAAAAAAAGGTAACTTATTATAGCGATAACTTAATTTTACACCTTGATATGAGTTATAACCAGAAAGCACTTCGTCGCCACCATCGCCTGTTAATACCATCTTTACATTTTGCCGGGCGAATTTTGAAACATAGCCTGTTGGAATCGCAGATGAATCTCCAAATGGCTCATCAAAATGAAAAGATGTAAGTCTTAAAGATTCGTCAAATGAATCAGGATATACTGTATTTACATGATGATTGGTTTTAAATTTTATCGCGACATCATTCGCCAATTCACTTTCATCGAATTCCTTTTCCTTAAATTTTATATTGAATGTTTCGATTGGAAAATTGCTAAGACCAGCCATCACTGAAACAACTCCTGAAGAATCAAGTCCTCCACTTAAAAAAGCCCCGAAAGGCACATCACTCCGCATGCGAATAGAAACCGAATCTGTAAACAATTCTTTAAATTGATCATATACTTTCGGTTTATCTTTTAACATGTTCTGTTCATCTATTTCCGGTAAATCCCAATATTTTTTTTCTGAAACAGTTCCATCCTTCACAATTAAATAATGACCTGGTTTTAATTTAAATATATTCCTAAAGCCCGTATAAGGGGCTGGAATATAACTAAAGGCTAGATAAAGCTCTGTGATCTCCTTGTTGGGTTCTGCAGGTATTCCAAATTTTAACAGAGATTTTATTTCCGAACCAAAAACAAAAGAATTCTTGTAGCTTGAATAAAACAGTGGTTTTTCTCCCATTCTATCACGTGAGACAAAAAGAATCTGTCTTTTTTCATCCCAAATTGCAAGTGCCCACATGCCATTAAATCTATTTTGACAAT
>JBGASH010000136.1:0-8158 GCA_044229775.1 Bacteroidia bacterium | reverse complement strand
ATTATTGCACGGTCTTTATTTCAATTGCACGCTCCTGCTGCCTACAGGGCAAAAGCCCTTGTTTTAAAAAAAGCATTTGTCCTTTTGGTCCCGACATAAATGATTCAAATCCTTTTGACAAAGTAAAATCGCCCGAACGACGCAAATAATAAATGGTTCTCGTGAATGGATATTCGCCTGTTTTAAAAGAGCTTTGATTGGGTTCAAAATAAACGCTGTCGATTCTACCAATTGGCAAAAATTTTATGGTATTGGCATACGCCTTGTATAACGAATCATCTTTATCACTTAACCAGGCAAAATCTATAAAGCCAATGGTGTTTTTATTATCGCTTGCTGAGATCAAACTTAAGAGTTCCATACTATTGTTTACGGCAGAGCATTTTGAGCCGAATTTTTTTCCTTGTAATAAACTATCCAGTAAATAGCGTGTTACCGACGAGGTTTTACTATCAAAAACCGCTACAGGTTCAAGATCTTTACCCAAAGAATCCTTTACAATTAATTTATCACTTAGTAATTCTACAACCTGCTGTACAGTTAATTTACTTAGCAATGATTGACGATTTACAATTAACGCTACGCCGGTTTTGGCAAGCGCGGTATAATTTTGTGAAAGGTTCTTCTGCGTTAGAACTTTTAATTCGTTCTCATTCAGTAGTCGGTTAATGATAATGCCTGTGCAGCTATCGTCGAGCAAGTTTTTTACCGCTTCTTCTTCGGAAGTCACCACCGCTTCTACTTTTGCTCTTTCATAAATAGATTCAAAAGTATAAATGTGATTTTTAATGTGAAGGGTAAGTCCCTCGCCATAATACACTTTAAGTTTGCCGGAAGTAGGCGAATCCTTTTCGTATTCAAGAATATTACTGCCGCAATACAGCAAACAAAATGCCATTACAACAAGAAATATGTATTTCAGTAAACGCATCTCAATCGCGCATTTTAATGAACTGTTGTCGTGCCCGCCATCCTCTGAATATAGCGTACAGTATAAAAATGACACCAACAAACGTACGGTTAGGTTTTGGGATCTTTTCAATGAACAAATCGGTACCAAGTAGTACGATCCCAAAAAATAAAATGAAGATCGCCACCAAAACACCAAATATCAAAACTATTTTATTTCCCCAGTTCATGTTTGATTTTTAAAAACAAACCCCCGACTCTTAAAGACCGGGGGTTTAAATTTATTTTGTTACCCTGCCCGATAATTATCGGGATATTTACAGGTTATTTTACGCTAAAGTTAATTGGAATATTATAGTATACTGAAACCTGACGGCCATTTTGTTTTCCTGGTTTCCATTTTGGCATTGACTTCACGGCGTTAACCGCCACTTTATCGCACTCCGGACAACCTGGTACACCTTTTAAAACCTGCACGTCATTAATTGATCCATCTTCTTTCACCACAAATTTCAAATAACATTTTCCTGTTATTCCGGCTTCTTTTGCCATTTGCGGATAATTTGGTTCAATGGTTTTTTTAAGATACTTTCCTAACTCGGCCATTCCGCCTGTAAATTCCGGCATCTCTTCTACAACTGTAAAGATCTCTGGAGCTGTTTCAACCGGACCAGTATTTTCTACCGGAACAACTACGTCTTTTTCACCTTCCTGATCTTTAGTACCAACATTGGTTTCTTTTACTTCTTCCTGTAACTTTTGTGGCTCTTCTTCCACTGCATCGTCTTTAATAACAGGCGGTGTAAATTTTACCATCTCTACCATTGGTGGTGGCGGTGGTGGCGGTGGTGGCGGTGGTTGCTCTTCAACCGGTGGAGGCGGCGTTAAATCGATCTGCTCCACTTTTAAAACTTCTTTCACTTCTTCTTTAGGACGATCAATGAATTTTTTCAATCCAAATAAAGCGATCGAAAATAAAATAACTCCGCCAATGATCATCATTACGCGTTTATTATACGTGTGTCGAAGATCGTAAGCGCCATAATCCATATTGCGCCCGGAAAATACTACTTCGTTCCGGCTTTCATAACTTTCGCCGGTCCATCCTGTTTTCAGGTCAAGCATCAGCATCGTTATCGAAACGGCTGCGAATATGCCTATGATCAAAAATAACATGTTTACCTCCTTTTTATTTTGTGCCTAATTTTTCTTTTACAAGATCAAATTCCGGTTTTAAAATATCTACCATTACATATTTACCAACCGCAAAATAATTTAATTCATCTATCACGTCGATCACGTCCTTATAAGTTGCCTCATCATCGGTCTTGATAAGATAGGTATACGATTCCTTATCGGCTTTTGATTCTCTTACCAAACGCTTATAGGTAGTATCCGGAATTTGCTTATTATCGTGTTTAATTTTAAGCGCTTTAATTTTATCATCCATATCTTTATTCTTATCCATAAGATATTTATGAAGACTGCTTTTATCAAAAGATAACTCGCTTAAAGTTGTGGCCGGGCCTTTATCATCTGCAACCGCTCTAAATTGTCCTTCGTAATAAAAAATGCGGTCGTCTTTTGATAACAAGAAAGTGATACCCTTTTTAATTTCATCGGGTTTTTGGTTTGGGGGCGGAGGAGCAGGAAAAGTAAGCTCCATAGATTTTGGCTTGCTGAACGTTGCTGTTAAAACGAAGAACGTTAATAACAAGAACGCTAAGTCAACCATGGGAGTCATGTCTATTCTGGTTGATTGTTTCTTGGCGCGTTTCTTACCACCTTTGTGGCCACCGCCGCCGCCTTCTGCTATTTCTGCCATTGTATAAGGTCTTTTTAATAGTTTTATTTAGGATTTATCACCGTACCTCCGCCTTCCAAAGAAGTAATGAGGTTGAATTGATAAAGCTTAAGATCTGTAAATGTTTTTATCACGTCTTTTACGTAAATATATTTGGTAGTAGCGGCACACTTGATAGCATAAACCGGTTTTTTGGCTTTGTTCTCAGTGTTGGTCTCATTCGCTTTTGCTTCGGCTGCCTTATAGATACGCACTGCTTCGGTACCGCCAATACTGATCCAATCTTTTAATTGGTTATTTGGCGTTATGGTATCGAGTGGCACTCCTTTTTGTTCTTTGAACTTCGACCTGGCTTCTTCTTTCATATCAATATATTGCGGAAGGTATTTAATGTCGACACCAAAACTTGGCAGTCCGCTAAATTTTACGATCTGCTGTTCGGTAAAGGGAACATTATATTTTTTCGACATTTCTCTTAAAGCATTCATTTTAGCGGTCGCATTGCTGATCCCGAAAAACGCTCTTCCTGTATTATCTATGGTTACCATGATATGATTATCCGGAAGATCGACCTCACCAATTGAAGAAGGCGGGTCAACCACTACCGGTTCGGCCATACGAAAAGACGCGGTCAACATAAAGAAAGTAACCAGCAGGAAAGCCAGATCCACCATGGGTGTCATATCTAGCGCCGGGGCTCCTCCTTTTGATGGTTTTTTTGACATACTTATTGCGTTTTAGTATTTAGATGAATAATTAGTTACAATTCCATAAAGTTTATTTAAAAACTTTTAGCGAGCTCTGTTGAACCATTATTTTCCGGAGGTCTGAAACTCCTGAATAATAGAGAATCCGGCCTCATCCATAGCATAAGTAATAGTATCGATCCTGTTACTGAAATAGTTATAGAAAATAATAGCAAAGGCCGATGTTAAGATCCCTACTAAAGTGTTTACAAGGGCCTCAGAAATACCAGTTGCAAGAGCTGAAGTATCGGGAGCACCGGCAGCAGATAACGCGGCAAACGCACGGATCATCCCCACAACGGTTCCAATCAGACCTGCTAATGTACCAATAGAAGCCATGGTTGAAATAACCACCATATTCTTTGATAACATTGGCAACTCTAAAGAGGTGGCCTCTTCTAAAGCTTTTTGAATGGCATGAACTTTAGCTTCTTTGTCCATATGTGTATCGGACATTACGAACTGGTATTTTTGGATACCTTCATATACCACATTGGCTAAAGAGCCTTTTTGTTTGTTGCACTCGGCCAAAGCCCCGTCAAAATCACGGTTAGCAATTAACGTTTTTATGGTTGAAACAAATTTATCGGTTTTTCCACGTCCGCTTGCTTTCATTATAGTCATGAAACGCTCGATAGCAAAAGTAATTACCGTTAAAAGGAAACCGATAAGGATAGGCACAATGAATCCCCCTTTGTACATGGTCCCCAAGATGTTGTGGGGGTGTCCTTTTTCTGAATCGCCTCCTTCAAAGTTGGCAGCCGATCCTAATATACCTTTATAAATGAACCAGCCTATGCAAATGCAAATTACAATAGCTAAGGCCGAAACCACTAAAGGAAATCCGCCGGATGTTTTTTTGTTGCTCATAACTTATATTTTTTAGATGTTTTTTTTGTGTGTTTATAGTTGCCAAACTTAGTAAAATAGTTTTAAATGTAAAAGTTTTAAATTTAAAACTATCGTTAACAATTCAATAACATTGTCAAGCGGCAAATATTGCTTTTGTTATACCGAAATTTACATTAATTTTATAAGTGGTTGCAGTTTTACAATAAGTGGTAATAACTGTCGTTAGTGACAAAAGGCGCTTTGTTAAAAGATTCTAATATTGACCGAATGCCCTTGTTTTTAGATAACTTTGATTAAGAATTGAATGCTAAATTAAAATATTTCTCACTTTTCTTTATAGGTGTGTTCGCTACAAAAGCGCAATTACTGGTTTCAACCAATAACAATGCCGCTACTTTAGTTAATCAGATCGTGGGCAATAACGTTACTATTACCAATCCGGTTTTAATTTGTAATCAGGACGCCAGCGGTCTTTTCATTTCTAATGGTTCTAACGTGGGGTTACCTTCAGGAATTATTTTAAGTACAGGGAAAGCGGTTGGCGCAATGGGACCAAATAGTCAAAAAGACTATAGCGATTGTTTTATTTCAAATACCAGTTTTGCCGATCCCAATATATTAGCACTAGAGCCCGAAGCAAAATACGATGGTTGTATTTTAGAATTTGATATAATACCCATTTGTAACACTTTACAAATACGATACGTTTTCGGGTCGGAAGAATATCCTGAATACGTTGATTCTAAATTTAACGATGTGTTTGGCTTTTTTGTAACCGGTCCTAATCCCGGAGGCGGAAACTATAATGGCTACAACATCGCGCGCTTACCAAACGGAACACCTGTTTCAATTAACACCATCAATAATGGTACTGCCAACTTCGGTCCTTGCAAAAATTGCCTTTATTACGTTGACAATTTTGGCGGATCCACGGTACAATACGATGGATTAACTGTGCCATTAACCGCTTCTGTAAATGTGGTTCCGTGTAGTACCTATCATCTTAAGTTAGCGATAGCCGATGCCGGTGATTGCCGTTATGATTCAGGGGTACTTTTAGAATATCAGGGTATCTCATGCGCCAATTCTCAAATACCAATTATCGCGGGATCCGCAACAACATCGGTTTGCGATCTTAATAATGGGGTAGCTCAGGCCAACGTTAGTAATTATAACGGTCCTATTTCTTACAACTGGTCGCCAGGAGGACAAACCACTGCTGCTGCTACCAATTTATCGCCTGGCACATATGTTTGTACAATTGGTTTTCAATTGCCTTGTCCGTATACCAAAACACTTTCAGTAGTGGTACCGCACAATCCCGGTTTTAGCGTTAGTAACGCTATTACCAATGTAAAATGTCCTCAGGATATTACCGGATCAGCCACAGTAACACCATTAGGTGGAACCGGCCCATACAATTACGTTTGGAATACCATCCCACCACAATCAGTTAATACTGCCACCGCGTTGGGATTCGGAAAGTATGTTTGTACTATAACAGATGCTTTAGGGTGTTCGCGAAAAGACACAGTTGACATTTATGCCACTACCACTTTAACTTTAAATCCTACATCCATTAAAGCTATTTGTACGCAAACTAATGGCAGCGCCTTTGCCAATGCAAACGGCGGTGTTGGACCTTATACTTACTCGTGGAATACCGTTCCTGTACAAACTACCAGTAGCGCCTCTGGTCTTCTTCCTGCTGTTTACAGTGTTTCAGTTACTGATACCGATGGTTGTACGCGTTCTGCCTTTGTAACGGTGTCCGATTCTTTTCCTATCATTTCTGTTTCTGATAGCATTATTCAAGCAACCTGCAATCATGGTAATGGTTCCATACTTTTAACCGGTATAAAAGGTGGTACTTCTCCGTATTCTTATTCATGGTCGAACGGCGAAACACTGCCAGATAATGTTGGAATACCTGCAGGCACATACACCTTAAATGTAAAAGACGCTAATACTTGTCCGGCTTCATTTATTTTTAACGTTAATAATTTTAATTACCTCCCCATTTTGCAATCACAGAAAGATGATAAGTGCGATCAGAAAAAAGGATGGGCCAACGCATTGGTTATTGGGGGCACGGGTCCTTTTAATTACAATTGGAGTCCTGCTTCAATTGGCAGTCAAACTACCGCTACCGCAACAAAGATCGGACAAGGAGTGTATACAGTAACCGTTACGGATGCATTAGGGTGTATTGGCTCGAGTGTATTTACTATTATCAACGAGAACGACCCGTTTTATGGCACCGCTCAAATAACACCACACGAGGCCCAGGCCGGCGAAAATTTTAATGTGGTGCTTCATCCAGGCGGGATCTGGACGTTAAGTTCGGGGCGAACAAAAGATGGCGCACTTATTTTGGATACTACTGTCACTTTAAACTATCCAGAGTTTGGAGACTATTACATTAATTACAGTTTAATAAGTATCAATGGCTGTAAAACCACTTTCAAGTATGATTTTTTCATTAAGGATTACATGACCCTGTATTTTCCCAACACATTTACGCCAAACGACGACCGCGTGAACGATGTGTATTATGCAATAGGTACTTTGGTAAAAGAATTTAAAATGAGCATTTACGACCGATGGGGCGAAAGGGTTTTTATTACCGACGATCTTTATAAAGGCTGGGATGGCAAAATAAAAAACGGCCACGCTACTGAGGATGTTTACACCTACAGGGCCAGTGCGGTTGATTACTTCGGCAAACGTTGGGATTACACCGGCAACATCAATTTGATAAGATGAACATTGAGGAATTAAGAAATTTCTGCATCGCTAAAAAAGGCGTGGAAGAATGCTTTCCTTTTGATGAGGACGCCCTTGTTTTTAAAGTAATGGGTAAGATCTTTTTGATAACCAGTATCTCTTCAAAACCGGTTAATTTTAACGTAAAATGCGATACACTAAAGGCAATAGAATTACGCGAAAAATACCCTTGTGTTAAGCCCGGATTCCATATGAATAAAAAGCACTGGAACACCATTGTTTGCGACGGAAAAGTAAGCAATAAGCTGCTTATGCAATGGATCGATGACAGTTATAACCTGGTACTGAAGGGCCTTCCTAAAAAAAGCCAGACCAAACTTGAGCTCTTATAGGCCAAAATAGCCCTTTTTATTTGCTAAATACTAGAATTTTAGTACATTTGCCTCCCTTTTTACTGTGAACGATGGGCAAAAGTCAGTACATAGTTAAATTTGCCGGTTTGCCCGTTGGCAGTCACGAATTTGAGTTCGAGATAAAGGATAAGTTCTTTGAGCAAATTAATGATAGTGAGATAAAACATGCCAACCTGCAGGTTAATTTAACGTTACTAAAGCAAGGCACTTTAATGCAAATGCTTTTTAAAATTAAAGGTACCGTTGAGATGGATTGCGACCGCTGTTTAGCAGCTTACAATTTCCCGATACAATCGGAAGAGACCCTGATAGTAAAATACGGAAATGTGGACGAAAGCAATGACGAGGTTCTCGTAATTCATGAAGGAGCAGGAGAAGCAGACGTATCGCACTATTTATACGAATACATCATTTTAGCTTTGCCGGGACGAAAGATCCCTTGTGAAATTGACGATAATTTTGCCTGTGATGAAGAGACCTTGCTAAAATTAAATGAGAATTCGGTCAATGAAACAGAAGAAACAAATCCCATTTGGGAACAACTAAATAAATTAAAGTTTAATAAAAATTAAAATAAGAAACCATGCCAAATCCTAAACGAAAACTTTCGCGTTCACGCAGAGATTCACGCCGCGCCACTTACAAAGCGCCGCACATGACCATAGCTAAAGATACCACAACCGGTGAAGCGCATTTAATGCATCGCG
>JBGASH010000135.1:0-8258 GCA_044229775.1 Bacteroidia bacterium | reverse complement strand
AAGAAGTATCCAGTCGTTCTTTTTAATGGCGATCGGGTTTTATTTTGTTAACGGGTTATGTGGGGCCTTAGTGTGTAAATGACGGTTACCTTTAATAAATAAAATTGCTACTGTAGAGGAGGTCAATAATCCTGAAAAGAAAATGAGCCAGCTAAATTTTTTAGGGACATAATTTTTGAGGTCGTTTAGTAATCCTTCTTTAGAAGGAAGAAAACTGGCGCTGTTATTGCTCAACTGTATTTCCACAAAGTAATCGTATAAGAATGAAAAAATAATTATAACGCAACCACCTATCAGCAGCGTCCATTGTAAGGATGAAACTTTAGCGGTACCGGTTGTGTTGAAATTAAGTATGGCCATAGCAAAAGCGATCAAGCCTATGGCTACCAGGCAAGGCGCTAAAACAGGACCGGTCCAGGGAAAAGGAATTAAAAATAAAATGTCCCAGGTAAATAAACTTTCGGGCCATTGAATAAATACGTAAAGAAAAACATAATAGAAAAGGTCCCATACCGAAAACGCGATCAAAAAATAAGCAAAGCGGTTAAGCTTGGTGTTGCCCGCTAGGTAACCGGCGCCAATCAGCATGATAATGGTGGCGGCTTCACGACAAATTTCGACCATTGCAATATTTGAAGGAATGATGTGAAGAGGGAAGTTGAAACCTCCTGGATAATATAATTCGCGCAGGTAAATTACCACTGAGCTTTCTAAAAATCCCATGGCAATGGCAAATAGACTAAGCCAAAAAAGGGTTTTGACGAGCGTTTTTTTCGGTATCATATTATGGAGCTGATATAAATCATGTTAAAAGCACTTTGAATTGCAAAGTTAGTAGTCAAAAAAAATCTATCGGTTCTTAATTAATTTTTCAAGGGCGTCGAGGTGTTCGTTAAAAGCTTTCATTCCTACTTTGGTTGCCGAGTAGGAGGTGAGCGTTTTTTTACCAACAAACTCTTTTTTTACGTGTACAAATCCTTCCTTTTCAAGTGCCGAAATGTGACTGGCTAAATTTCCGTCGGTGAGATCCAAAAGATCTTTCAATGAATTGAAGTCAATGCTATCGTTCACCATTAAAGCGCTCATGATCCCCAGGCGTACCCGATTATCAAAAGCTTTATTTAAATTATGTATCTTAAAGTTCAATTTTTGTATTTCAATTTCATTTTGTCATAAGCCATACTTCGTCGGGCTCAGTATGACAATTACGTGATGTCACCCTGAGCTTGACGAAGGGTGATAAGTAGTTCACCTACAATTCTTAATTCCTAATTCTACATTCTTAATTCCTCTCATATTTCCACCACATTGCTATGCCATATATAATGTGAAAAACGCCAAAACCAATGGCCCAGTAAAATAAACCGTGACCCAGATCAAAAGCCGAGATAATTCCCAATACAATTTGTGCAATGCCAAGGTATTTTACATTGTCGTAAGTAATGTTACTGGCGGCAAATAAGGCGGCGCCGTAAAAACATAACATGGTTGGGGCAATAAAAGCCAAATGCATATTTAATAGTAAGGCAAAACTTAAGATACCACCGGTTAATAAGGGAACCGTCATTTGCCACATTAAACGCCAGGCAGTATGGTCGAGCAATTTCACATTATTTTTTTTGGCTTTGCGCGACGAAAAATAATAGGCGGTGAGCAATGATAAACCCAATACCGCCGCCGCCAGCAGTATAAAAAAACCATACACTTCTAAGGCACTACCGGGTTGGTCGTTCATATATAAGGAAGCCCTTAAGCCGTTAAGTCGGGCGTTGACGTACCATATGGCAATAAAATATCCGCCTAAGGCATAAACGCCGGCAAAAACTCCTGATAATCCGCTAAGCGATAAAAAACGCGAGCTTTTACGCATCATGGTGCGTATGTCGTGAAGCGCTTCAATGTGTTGTATGTCTTCTTTCTGCATCTTAGTATATGTTAAAAGTGCTTTGAAAAGCAAAGTTAAAGCAATTTTCAACATCTCCAAAAAATTTTCACAATATTTAAGAAATTGCCGATTAATTGATAAATTTAGCTTCTCCCGCACCAAGAGGGTACTGTTATGACTAGATCTATATTACTACTTGCGTTACTATTGACTTGTGGTTTAGGGTATTCCCAAAAACACAACGATGTAAAAGCCATTGCAGCCGAAGCTCAGAAAAAAATGCAAAGCGAAAATTATGAAGACGCTATTGACGACTACTTACAACTTTTGAGTACCGACCCCAAGAACGAGACCTATAATTATGATATTGGCGTATGTTACCTGAACTCCAACGTAAATAAGGCAAAAGCGGTTCCTTATCTTGAAATTGTTACCCGTAAGGATAAATACAATCCTAATGCCGATTTTTTATTAGGGCGCGCCTACCAATATGCCAACCGGTTTGATGACGCTATTGACATGTTTAAAAAATTCAAGAATAATGGCGCAGGTAGCGAAGAAAATTTGAAAATGGTGCCACAGGAAATACAGTATTGCATCAACGCTAAAGAAATAGTGCGTTTCCCGGTAAATGTTACTTATCAATCGATGGGAAAAGCGAGTATCAATTCGCAATTTGCCGATTATTATCCTTTTGTTACCGAAGACGAGGCTTTTATGGTTTTCAATTCGAAGCGTCCAGTTACAAAAGAGGCAGAAAAATTACCAAACGGCCAGTATGCCAATTCTATTTATATTTCAAAAGTGGTTAACGGCCAATATACCACTGCCGAAGTTATTGGCGAACCTATTTGTAAGGGTAATTCGGGTGAAGAAGTAATTGGAATGAACGCCAAGGGAACCATTTTAATATTTTAAAAAAACCATTCAAAAGGAGCAGGTCAAAGGTATATCAGTAATTTAGGTGGCGACTGAAAGTATGGTAAACCAGAATTATTACCAAGTCCGATAAACGGTACCGGTGACGAGATCGCTGCTTGTATCAATAACGAGGGTACAGCCATTTATTTTGCCAGCAATCGCAAAGGAGGTTTAGGTGGAACGGATATTTATGTGTGCCGCAAACTGGCTACGGGTAAATGGAGCGAACCAAAGAACATGGGTCCGCAAATAAATACAGTGTTTGACGAGGATTTCCCAAACATTTCTCCCGATGGAAAGACATTTTATTTTAGCTCCATGGGCCATACCAGCATGGGCGGGTACGATATTTTTAAAGCGCAATACGATGAAACTCTGGAAGCGTTTGTAAATCCTAAAAACCTTGGTTATCCTGTAAACACATCTTTTGATGACATGAATTTCCGTATTTCAAAATCAGGACGCTATGGCTATTTGGCCTCGCTTCGTGGCGGTGGAGCGGGCGATTACGATATTTACCGTGTAACATTTGGTGATGTAGAAGTGGATTACACCGTTATTGTTGCCGAAATAAAAGCCATTGATAAAAGTGAAATTAACATGAAAGATGTTTTTATCACTGTTAACGAGAGTTCAACCGGTGAGTTAGTTGGCAATTATCTTCCTAACCCAAACAACGGTCGCAGCATCATTATCCTGTCGCCAGGTAAATACGTTTTAAATGTGGAAGCACCGGGATTTCAAAATTATTCCATGCCAATAGAAGTTTATGACAAAGTATCATATCAGTCTGAAAAAAGTTTTGTTGTTGAACTAAAAAAATAATTATGATATACATCCATAATCTTTCCGAAACCAAGTCGATCTTTAATCATTTTTTATCTGAGATAAGGGATGTTAATGTGCAAAAGGACGGTATGCGCTTTCGTAAGAATTTAGAACGTATGGGCGAAGTGTTCGCGTACGAGATCAGTAAAGAATTGGGTTATGAAGCAGCCGAAATTGTTACACCGCTTGGTATAGCCGAAACATACAAGTTAATTGACGAACCGGTGATTGCTACTATTTTAAGGGCGGGTTTACCGTTTCATACCGGAATCCTGAATTTTTTTGATAAAGCGCAAAACGCTTTTGTAAGTGCTTATCGTCGGCACCATAAAGATAATTCGTTTGAAATTGCATTAGAGTATGTGGCTTGTCCGGATCTAACCGACAAAACATTGATCCTATGCGATCCCATGTTAGCAACGGGTTCATCGATGGTGCTTACTTACAAAGCACTGTTGGCAAAAGGTAAACCACGCCATACCCATTTAGTAAGTGCTATTGCCAGCGTGCAGGGAGTGAATTATGTAAAAGCGAATATGCCTACTCAGGATTTTACTTTGTGGTGTGGTGCCATTGATGATGAATTAACCGCGCAATCGTATATTGTTCCAGGTTTAGGTGATGCCGGTGATCTGGCTTTTGGAAGTAAATTATAATTAGCATAATACAAGGCATTAAAACCAAACATGCTCACTAAAAAAAATCTCGCCCTTGATAAAAAATTACTGAGCCCGCTGGTTTTTGATTACATTTCAAAAAAAGAAGCGTTAAAGCCATTCTACGATCACTATCCCGATCTTAACGGATTCAAAGCAATAATTTCTTCAGAAAACCTGTATTCAGCACTTAACCGCGAATTGCTTTCACGAACTTTAAAAAATCAGGCAACACTGGTTACCAACACCACAGCGCTTTCTTCAAAAAACATTAAACTTTTAAACGAACATAACACGTTTACCGTAACCACCGGCCATCAGTTGTGTTTATTTACCGGACCATTATACTTTATTTACAAGATTTATTCGGTAATTAATTTGTGTGAGAAATTAAAACAAGAATTTCCTCAAAATAATTTTATTCCGGTTTATTGGATGGCCACCGAAGATCACGACGCGGATGAGATAAACCATTTTAACTTGTTCGGAAAAAAAATTGCTTGGGAAACCAATCAGAAAGGCGCGGTAGGAAGTTTTTCGAACGAAGGCCTCGATATAGTTTATAAACAATTGGAAGAAATTGCGGGAACAGGAGCTAATACCGATGCCCTATTAGAATTATTTGAAAAGTGTTACCTCAAGCACACCGACCTGGCTACCGCTACCCGGTATATGGTAAACGAATTGTTTGGAGAATACGGTATTGTTATAGTTGATGGTAATTCGCCCGAATTAAAAAGTGAATTTAAACCACTAATTAAAAAAGATATTTTTGAGAACCGTTTTTTTGAGGAAGTAAGTGATACCATCAGAGAATTAAAATCACTGGGTTATGAGGCTCAGGTGAGTCCCCGTGAAATAAATTGCTTTTACATGGATAGAAATTTGAGAGCCAGAATTGAGAAGGAAGGCGATAGTTACAAGGTATTTGGTACCGATAAATTATTTTCGAAAAGCGACTTGGAAAAACTAATTGAAACGAGTCCCGAAAAGATCTCGCCTAACGTTGTATCGCGTCCGGTTTACCAGCAACATATTTTGCCAAATATTGCTTATGTGGGCGGACCCGGTGAATTAGCGTACTGGTTAGAATATAAAAACCTTTTTCAAAGCATTAGGAGTTACTTTTCCGGTACTTGTACCACGAAAATGGTAAAGTATCTTTGATGAAACCACTTTACAAAAAATAGACAAATTAGGTTTTGAGACGAGGGATTTTTTTAAAGATGAACAAGGATTGATCAAACAATACCTTGAGCGAAATAACCTGGAATTTTCGGCGACAAAATATAAAAAACAGATCGAAGAGTTATATTCTAAATTAAATGTGGATGTAACGGCCGTTGATAAAACATTAGGCGGTGCAGTGGAGTCGGAAAAAGCGAAAGTAATAAATGCCATTTCAATAATTGAAACCAAGGCCAATCGTGCTACGAAGCAAAAGTCGGACAACGAACTTAATCAGATTAAAGGCGTAAAAAGCAAACTATATCCTAATGGTGTACTTCAGGAGCGGCATGATAATTTTGCCATGTACTTTTTAAAATGGGGCGTTGATTTTTTGAAATTCCTTAAATGGAATCTGGATTACGATCTAAAGACCTTTGACCAGGTAATTGTAGAGGAGAAGTAGGTTAAGTTGGCACGAAATTTGTTTCCTAAGGCTGAATTTAATAATGAATTAAATGAAAAAAACTATTTATTATTTAATCATTGCCGTACTTACGCTAGTAAATTCAGTTAACGCTCAAAATTACATAGATAATTATTTGTCAGGCGGCTTAACCTATTCAACCATTGCAAATTCAGCCGATGGTATTACAAATCCAACTGACCTGGATTTTAAGCCCAATTCAAATGAGTTATGGGTGGCTGTTAATGGTAATACTTTAAGCGCCGGTGTAATAATTTTTAATGCCGGATTGCCAAATCAAACGTCTCAAAAACGTCAGGATTCGCATACCGGGCATTTTTTCAATAAATGTGTGGCAATTGCTTTTTCTGATATTGGCGAATGGGCCAACGCGGATGACGACGGAACAATTAGCAGCCCTATGTTTATGGGTCCTTCCCTTTGGTCGTCAGATACCGCTATTTATGCGCGCGTTTTTCAGTCGGGTATGGCAGCCGCACCCTTAGGGAGTCACCTCTCCATGCTTCACCAAAGTCCGTTTGCTATGGGCATTGCACACGAAACGGCAAAAACGTATTGGCTTTTCGATGGTTTTTACGGTAACCTTTGTAAATATGATTTTAGTGTGAATCATGGTCCCGGATACGAAGATCATTCGGCCGGAAAGATCTGGCGTTATTCGTTTGTAAATGTTATGCGCGTTCCGGGAGTACCGAGTCATATGGTTGTTGATAAAGTAAACAATTGGCTTTATTTTATTGATGGTGGAAACAAAACCTTAAAGCGATTGAAAACAACTTCCGGTATTGTGAGCAATACACTAACGCCTCCATCGGCCAGCTATGAAGTTTTAGCAGGCTATTATCAAATGGCCGGCGCATTGGTTGAAACAATTGAAACATTTACTTCACAACCTTGCGGGGTGGATTATTTTAACGACCGACTTGTGGTGAGTGATTATGCTAACGGAAACATTACGGTTTACAATACTTCAGGCACATCTTTAGTTAAAATGGGCACAATTGCTACAGGGCAACCCGGCATTATGGGAATTAAAATTGGAACCGATGGTAAAATTTGGTTTGTGAATAATACTAACAGCACGGTAGTTAGGATCATCCCTGCGCCGGCACTAAATGATGCGGGAATAGAAAGCATAGATTCACCTGCGCTTTATAACTTTGAGCCGAATTATTTTTCACCTTATTTTAATCAATGTAATCCTACAATTATTCCTACAGTAAAACTCATTAATAACGGTCTTAGTGCTTTAACATCTGTTAGTATTAATTATAAAATCGACAATGGCGCTGTTAGCACATTTAGCTGGACAGGCAATTTGGCTTCAGCGGGTAGCGCAACTGTAACTTTACCGGCAATAAGTTCAGGTGCAAGCGGTCCACATAAATTGACGGTTTATACCTCTATACCAAATGGAGGTACAGATGCCAATCCGGCTAACGATAAAAAAGACGGATCTTTCCGCACTATGAGTGTTGTGTCGTATCCTTTCTCGGAAGGATTTACAGCAACTACATTTCCACCACCGGGTTTTCAAATGGTGCATTATAATAAATATTCTTACATGCAGCGCGATCCGGTTAACGGTGGATTTGGGGCAAGTACAGGATGTCTGATACTAAATCAATTTTCTACGAACTGGCCTACCGATAAATCGGGTCAGATCGATTATATATTGTTACCATCCATTGACCTCACTAGCGCTCCGGTTACAGCCGCTCTCGAATTTAATTATGCTTACGCGCAATGCACTTCTTTTAATTCTCAAAGTTTAGATGTGCTCATCTCAACCGACTGCGGAAAAACATGGACAAATATTTATAGCAAAGCGGGAGGTTTATTAAGCACAACCATTCCTTACCCTTCAACCAGTTTTGTGCCTACTGTTCCTGAATGGAAAAAGGAATCGATAAGTCTGGCAGCATTTATTGGTCAGCCCGTGATGATACAATTTGTTAATAATAATGGGTTATTAAATTTAGGCAGCGGTAATAATATCTACATCGACGATATAAATATTAATACACCTTTACAGGTTGCAGATAAAACGAAGGAAGATATGATCTCAATAAATCCAAACCCAACTACAGGGCATTTGAACATAACAGGCAATATTGGTAATTCTGAAATTGGAGTTTATTCCTTGCTTGGAGAGGAAGTTATCAAAACCAGAAACGGATCATCAAATAAAACGGAATTGGATATTTCCGGTGCGGCATCCGGCGTTTATTTTTTAAAGATAGATGGAAAAACGGTAAAAAAAGTTATTTTATCGAAGTAATTTTTTGTAAAGCCTGAAATTCCCTGAAGCATA
>JBGASH010000134.1:0-8221 GCA_044229775.1 Bacteroidia bacterium | reverse complement strand
ACAGACAGTTTATGGCGCTAATATGACGGTAAACGAATATGGGGTACCTCAATTTGCTAATTTCTTCTTCTTTATCACTGGATTCCACGGAACCCACGTATTCTCAGGGGTAGTAATAAACTTCGTTATTTTTATGAACGCTCTAAAAGGCACCTACGAACGAAGAGGGCATTATGAAATGGTTGAAAAAGTAGGTTTATACTGGCACTTTGTGGATCTGGTATGGGTATTTGTGTTCACCTTCTTTTATTTATTGTAATAAGAGTTGTTACCCGATTGTGTTTGCTTAATTAAAGAGATAAAAAAATAAATTCAGAAATCGTTTAAAAAATCAGAATATGAGTGAATTTCATGATGATTATCCGCAATATGAGTTAATGGCTCATCACGATGAAGAGTATGGAAAAAAGGCTCGCCGCGTTCTTTGGAACGTGTTTTGGGTGATGTTGGCAATCACCATAGCCGAATTGATCGTAGGTTTTATGGCCCCAAGTCACGGTTGGTCTGGACAGCTTTGGTTAAAAGTGTTCTTTATTAGCTTTACCATCGTTAAAGCGGCTGCTATCGTAATGTGGTTCATGCACTTAAAGCACGAAGTAACCTTTTTCAAATACGTTATCTTACTGCCTTATATAGTGTTTATTTGCTACTGTATCTTTATTTGCTTGAACGAAGGAACCTATTCAGGAAGACCCGATAACCGCACTAATCCAGATAAATTAATTGTTAAACAGCAAATGGATTTACAAGCCGGTGGTCACCATGGTGGTGGAGGTCACGAAAAAACAGACGAACACGGCTCAGAACACCACTAATTCATTAAAATAATCGGTGAAACAGCTGTTTTATTTATTAAATATTTTTGCACATTTAAATTTTTTATTATTTTAGCGGATTAAATTAAACAAGGTATAAGTCTAACTATGAAACACTTTCCTAAACTTACATTAATTGCTGCAATTTTGGTTTGCATGTCATTACCTACTATTGCGCAAAAAAACTACCTAAGAGATGCTGATATAGCGTTTAGAAATAACCAATATTTCAATGCTATAGAGCTTTATAAACAAGCTTACGGTAAATCGAAAAAGGCCGAACAAAAGGCCAAGATCCTTTACAGGACTGCCGTTTCATACCAACACATTAACGATCTTAAAGGTGCCGAAACCTACTATAGCAAGGCAATTGCCGCAAAATACCCTGATGCTGATGCAGTTCTTAAGCTAGCCGAGTGTTTAAAGCAACAAGGTAAATACCCTGAAGCTATTACTGAGTATAATAACTACAAGAAGTTGAACCCATCAGATCCTAAAGCTGATATCGGTATCAAATCTTGTGAATTGTCTCAAAAATGGAAAGACAACCCGGTTCGTTACAAAGTTGAGAACATGGCGTTGATTAATTCTAAAGAGTCGGATTTCAGTCCTGCTTTCTCTGATCAAAAGAAATACAGCACTTTAGTGTTTACTTCAACCCGCGAAGGCGCTACAGGTTTACACGTTGACGTAACTACCGGTCAAAATCACTCTGACCTTTACGAAACTAAATTGGATAAGAACGGAAAATGGTCACAACCTGCTCCTTTAGTTGCTACTATTGACGGTCCTTTTAACGAGGGTGCTACCAGTATCTCTAAAAAAGCCGATCTTATTTTCATCACTCGTTGTCCTGAATCAAAAGGAAAAAAATTAGGTTGCCAGATCTTTATGGCAAAAAAGCAAGGATCAGGTTGGGCTGAGCCAACTGAGCTTCCATTCAACATTGACTCAATTGCTTTTGGTCATCCTGCAATTTCAGCTGATGGTAAAACTTTATTCTTTGTTACCAAAATGGCCGGTGGTTATGGTGGAAAAGACATTTGGAAAAGTTCTTTCGATCAAAAAGCCAACGCATGGGGTCAGCCGGTTAACTTAGGTCCAACAATCAACACTGCTGGTGATGAAATGTTCCCTTATATGGCCGATGATAACAAAACACTTTATTTCTCTTCTAACTATCATCCTGGTATGGGAGGTTTGGATATCTTCAAAGCAGAGATGAGCGCTGATGGTAAATTCACCAAAGCCCCTGAGAACATGAAATTCCCTTTGAACTCAGCTGCCGATGATTTCGGTATCGTATTTGAAGGTAAAAAACAAAAAGGTTATTTTACTTCTAACCGTGAGAACGGTAAAGGAAGCGATGATATCTGGTCATTCTATTTACCACCATTAGTGTTTAACTTAAAAGGTATTGTTGTATCAAGTGGCGGTACAAAAGGAATTGGTAAAGGTGAGCCTGTAACCAACGTAAAAGTTAACTTATTAGGTAGCGATGGCGCATTAAACGAAGCAATGACATCTGCTGCAGGTACATATTCATTTAAACTAAAAGAAAACGTTTCTTATACCGTAACTGTTGAAACAAGTAAACAATCAGTTTCAGCTACTTATAAAGACGGTTATTTAGCAAGTAAAGATGCAGGCGCCTTAACAACCGTTCAGGAACCGAATTCAAAAGATTATGTTAAAGATTTCGAATTAACACCGGTTGAAAAAGAGATTCGCATGCCGGAAATTCAGTATGACTTAGGTAAATGGGACCTAAGACCAGAATCTAAAGACTCATTGAACTTCTTATACCAAACTTTAGTAGATAACCCAACTATTATTTGCGAGCTTAACTCTCATACTGATAGTCGCGGTGACGCTAAAAAGAACCAGGAATTATCCCAAAAACGCGCCCAGTCTTGTGTTGATTATCTTGTAAATGAAAAACACATCCCTGCTACACGTCTTGTTGCAAAAGGATATGGTAAATCTAAATTATTAATTACAGACGACGTTATTAAGAAAGCTAAAACAAAAGAAGAGAAGGAAGCTTTACACCAAAAAAACCGTCGTACTGCTTTCCGTATCTTAAGCTGGGATTATGTTGATCCTAACGCGCCTAAAGATAAGCCAGTGGTTACTCCTAATGGCGGCCACGAGGATGATCATAGCGAAGGCGATCACGAATAAGAAATTTAAAAACCCAGACCTAAACGTCTGGGTTTTTTGTTTTTGGAGTTCCTAACAAAGTTGCCGATTTGTTAAAAATTTAATTCTACAATTGAGGAGGCTTGTTGTACCTTAGCTATCCTCTTATGGTAAAGCCGGCACATAAAGAAACCCCTTTAATGAAACAGTACAATAGTATCAAGGCCAAATACCCTGACGCTATTTTATTATTCAGAGTGGGCGATTTTTACGAAACCTTTGGAGAAGACGCTGTAAAAGCCTCTAAAGTGCTCGGTATTGTACTTACTAAACGCGCTAATGGTTCTGCTTCGCATATTGAATTAGCAGGTTTTCCGCACCATTCTTTAGATTCTTATTTGCCTAAACTCGTAAGAGCCGGTTATCGTGTGGCTATCTGTGATCAACTCGAAGATCCTAAACTCACGAAAACAATTGTTAAGCGGGGCATCACCGAGCTGGTAACACCTGGCGTGAGTTTTAATGATAAAGTATTAGATCATCAAAAAAATAACTTTTTAGCAAGTGTTCATTTAGATGGTAACGAAGCGGGGATTTCTTTTTTGGACATTTCAACGGGCGAATTTTTAGTAGGTCAGGGTAGTTTAAGCTATGTAGAGCGTTTAATTCAGAATTTTAAACCTAATGAAATTTTGTTTGAAAAGAATAAACGCGGTGCCCTCATCGAATTGATCGGTGAACGGTTCTATGTTTTTGGATTGGATGACTGGGCCTTTACCTATGACTACGGTTATGAATGTTTGGTGAAACATTTCGAAACTACTTCACTTAAGGGATTTGGAATTGAAGAGTTAAGGTTGGCAGTATCTTCTTGTGGAGCGCTACTTCACTATCTTAACGAAACCAAACACGATAAATTAAAACATATTACTAAGGTTAGTCGCCTCGACGAAGAAGAACATGTGTGGCTCGATAAATTTACCGTACGAAACCTCGAACTGTTTGCTTCCAATAATGATAATGGTAAGTCGTTGATCAACATCATTGATAAAACCATTACGCCAATGGGTTCGCGCCTTTTAAAACGGTGGTTGGCTTTCCCATTAAAATCGATCAACATTATTAACGAACGGTTACAGGTAGTTTCTTTTTTCATTGAGCAAACCGAACTTAAAAATAAGATCATTGGGTATTTAAAAGAGGTAGGCGACTTGGAACGTTTAATTTCAAAGGTGGCTGCTGCTCGTGTTAACCCGCGCGAATTGGTACAGCTAAAAAAGTCGCTGAATATTATTGATGAACTAAAAAAAGAATTGGCTGAAGTGAGTCCGGCCTCGCTTAAAAAAATAGCCGATCAATTAAACCCCTGCTCAGTTATTAAAGAGCGCCTCCAAAACGAATTGAATGAAGAGGCCCCTGTTAATGTTTTAAAAGGCGATGTCATTGCTAAAGGGGTTAATAATGAGCTGGATGAGTTAAGGGCTATTGCCTATTCGGGAAAAGATTATCTTTTGCAAATTCAAAAACGCGAAAGCGAAAATACAGGGATTCCGTCTTTAAAAATATCATTTAATAATGTATTTGGTTATTACCTAGAGGTAACCAATGTACACAAGGATAAAGTTCCTGCCGAATGGATCCGTAAACAAACGCTCACTAATGCCGAGCGATATATTACGCCCGAATTAAAAAATTACGAAGAAAAGATCCTTGGCGCCGAGGAAAAGATCATGGCGCTTGAACAGCAGTTATTCGCTGCTATTGTTAACGATCTTACCGAGTACATTGTGCCAATTCAATTGAACGCTGCTTTAATTGCACGTTTAGATGTATTGAGTTCATTCTCAAATCTGGCAATTGAAAATAATTACACAAAACCGCAGCTTAACGATTCAACTGCATTGAATATCACAGAAGGCCGCCATCCGGTTATCGAAAAACAGTTGCCGGTAGAGGTGGAGTATGTAAGCAATTCGGTTTTTTTAGATAATGATATTTGCCAGATCATGATGATCACAGGGCCTAACATGAGCGGTAAATCGGCCTTGTTACGACAAACCGCCTTAATTGTATTATTAGCACAAATAGGATGTTTTGTGCCAGCCACCGCTGCCGAAATAGGAATAGTAGATAAAATTTTTACCAGAGTTGGGGCAACCGATAATATTTCTTCGGGCGAATCGACCTTTATGGTGGAGATGAACGAAACCGCCAGTATTTTAAATAACCTCACCAATCGCAGTTTAATTCTATTAGATGAGATCGGAAGAGGCACATCTACCTACGATGGTATTTCTATTGCCTGGGCCATTGCCGAATATATCCATAGCCAAAACGACCATCGTGCCAAAACGTTGTTTGCAACGCACTATCACGAGCTAAACGAGATGACAACCTATTTTCCGCGCATCAAAAACTACAATGTTTCGGTAAAGGAGTTAAATAACAAGATCATTTTCCTTCGGAAATTGGCAGAAGGCGGCAGCGAACACAGTTTCGGTATCCATGTTGCCCGAATGGCAGGAATGCCTAAAGAAGTGATACAGCGCGCTAACGTAATCTTAAAAAAACTCGAGAAAGAACATGAACTCGAATTTGCTGAGGTTGGTCCCGATGGAAAAGCTGTAAAAAAAGCGCCCGCCTTGCGTAACAAAGATGTTCCGTTGCGCGATGATGAAGAATTTCAATTAAGTTTTTTTCAACTCGACGATCCGGTTTTGCAGGAAATAAAAGAAGAGTTAATGAAAATGGACATTAATACTTTAACGCCCGTTGAAGCGTTACTTAAACTCAACAGGATAAAATCCTTATTAAATGGGTAAGAGTTTTTTTATAATTCTTTCAAGCATTCCTGTTCTTTTCTATTCTCTAGCCGCCCAAACCGATACCACTGCTAATTCAAAAACAATATTTGAGCCTTCGTTCAATATTTATTCTGGCCTGATCGTAAAAAACTATCCTGATGTTCCGAAAAATTTTTTAGCAAATTATGTTTCGGTTAATTTTTCTTTTAAAACCAATGGCGCACGCCCATGGCACCGCTTCTATAAGTTTCCAAAGCTGGGGGCCGAAACAGTTTTTGGAATATTTAATAGTAAAGAGCTGGGTTACGTTGTGGGACTGGTTCCAAATATGGAATTCAGGAACGAGAAGAATTTTACTTTCAAGATCGGTTTTGGCGCAGCTTACTTTAATAAGCCTTTCGACCTGGTCAATAACCCTAAAAATTTTTATATCGGTTATCCGTTTACGAACATGACCTATTTTAGTTTCGGACATTTGGCTAAATTGAACAGCAAACTCACTTTACAGTATGGGTTAACTACCTTGCACTGTTCGGATGGGCACACCTCTTTGCCTAACGCCGGATTGAATTGCTTTTTGGTAAACGTTGGTTTAACCGCTACAAATGTTAGAAAGAGCAGTGGCGCTATCCACAAAAAGGATAGCATAAAAAGTAAACCGGTGTTTACCTTACGCGCAGGGCTCGGACTACACGAATTTGGTGAAACCACAAAAGCTATTGGTGGCCCATCCTATCCAAGTTACCATTTTGCATTTTCAGTTTCAAAGCCAATAAAGAATATTCATGTTTTGGACGCCGGATTGGTGTGGTCGTATTATACCAGTTTTCATGATTATATAGTTAATCAGGAGGTATATAAAAACAATATAGATCTAAGATCAAGTACCGGAGTAATTTTTGCTGGACATGAATTTGTTTTCGGAAAATTCGGATTCAGTACACAATTTGGAATTTATTTTTACAATCCTTTTTTTATTCAACAAAAAAAGATAGATGGTTCCTGGAGCAGTTTCGGTCAAAAACTGGAAGCTATCAACACCAATCGCGTAGGAATTTTATTTTATCCGTTCAAGAAAAAGAACACGCTTAATAAAATGAACAATGCGTTAATGATGGGCATGTACATAAAAGCGAATCTTGGACAAGCTGATCTATTCGAGTACGTGCTGGGTTATCGCTTTTAATTGAATTCGTATAAATTTCCGCCTGAAGAAGAAACAACAAGCGCATTAGTGCCTTTTTTTCTAACAGAAAATAAATTATCGGTAGTTTTAAGTTCCACCTTTTCCCAGGTATTACCGTCACTGGTATGCATCATCACACCATTATCGCCAACACACCAGCCATTGTTGGCGTTCACAAAATATATAGCATTTAAATGTACGCGCGTTTTAAAAAGACGATTTACGTCGCTTTGTTTTTGCCAAGAATTACCGGCATCGGTGGTTTTGTAGATGCCGCCATCATAACCGCAACAATAACCGGAAGTGTTATCAATTGCACAAGCGCTTGTATAGAAGTCGCCGGTTAATTTGGTGGGTTTAAAAGTCTTTACAGTGTCGTTCGACTCAAAAGCGTAACCGTATCCAAACACCAAAAATGTGATGTTGTTGTTAAAACTTAACGCTGAACGCATTTCACTATCGCGATGAGAATAGTAGGGGGTGAAATTATTATTGACGAAATTAATTATAAGTCCTTTATTAAAATTATCGCCACCCGAAACCACCATAACATTTTTGTTTATATAAATATTTCGCAAAGTAACCATGTCATAAGAAGGGGGTTGGCCTTTGAAATCGTATTCTTTCCAGGTTTTGCCACGATCAACAGTTTGCAGGAAGAAAAAATTCTCGCCACAACAATAGCCCATTGAGTCATTAATAAAACAAATATCATACAAACTTCTTGAAGGGGTAGAGTAGAGCTCGTTCCAAGAATTACCGCCATCTATTGTTTTAAAAATTTTTCCAATCTCATTCCGCAGCCCACCACAAACATAGCCCGTGTTGGGGTCGGTCCAGTAGCTGTTTTGAAGCTTAATTTGTGATGAAATGGCGTAAGTTGTATAGCTAAAATTCACCTGTTCTTGCTTTTTGCAGGAACACAAATAAACGCCCAAAATGAGAGTAAAAACAGCAATAAAAGGGCCTTTTAGCATAGTTAAAATTATTTGTTTTTTTGCTAATAATGCATACTTTTGCTTTCGCTTTTTTAAATTCTTATTAAACCAGTAAAAAGGCCTTTAAAAGCGGAAATAGCTCAGTTGGTAGAGCGTAACCTTGCCAAGGTTAAGGTCGCGGGTTCGAGACCCGTTTTCCGCTCAAAACCCTCCTTCGGGAGGGTTTTTAAATGATTACCCGGTGTAAAAATGCCTGGGTGGTGGAATTGGTAGACACGCAGGACTTAAAATCCTGTGTCTTCACGGACGTACGGGTTCAAGTCCCGTCCCGGGTAC
>JBGASH010000133.1:0-8352 GCA_044229775.1 Bacteroidia bacterium | reverse complement strand
GCATAACACTTAACGAACAAATTCCGTAATGCATGCCTTAAAGTAAACTAATTAATGCGTACAAAATAAATTTCCCGCCACTTTTTTTTAACAGGAGGTTATTATTAAAATTAAACAAAGGGATTTATTAAATTAGCCAAGCCATTACCACAAAAGCAAATATTAAGAACATTCTCAAAAAGTATTGGGGCTTTACCGATTTTCGTCCCTTTCAGGAAGAGATCATTTTATCGGTAACCGATAAAAAAAACACTATTGCTTTATTACCCACAGGTGGCGGTAAATCCATTTGTTTTCAAATTCCAGGGCTTGTGCTTGGTGGCACTACATTGGTAATATCACCACTCATCGCGTTAATGAACGATCAGGTTCAAAACCTTAAAAAGAAAGGTCTTTCTGCCGTGGCAATAAGTTCGGCCATGAACTATAAAGAAATTGAAGTGGCATTGAACAACGCCGCTTACGGCCACGTGCAATTTTTATACGTTTCGCCCGAACGATTGGAGAACGAAGACTTCAGAAAAAAATTAAGTTATCTACCCATTACTTTGATAGCCATCGACGAGGCGCATTGTATATCACAATGGGGATACGATTTCCGACCAAGTTATTTGCGAATAGCCGAGTTAAAAAACTATTTCGACGACCTTCCGATAGTAGCTGTTACAGCCAGTGCTACAAAGCATGTTTTGCAGGATATTATTGATAAATTGGAGCTAAAGAAACCCGTTATCTTTAAAGAATCCTTTGCGCGAAGTAATTTACGTTACGTTGTTCAGCTCGAGGAAAATAAGATCCAAAGGCTTTTAAAGATCATTGGGAATATTGGCGGCTCGGGAATTATTTATGTAAAGAATAGGAAAAAAACCGAGCAACTCGCAAAACAGCTTAATCAATTAAAGATCTCATCCGATTTTTATCATGCCGGATTAAAAAATTCGGTCCGTGCCGAAAAACAGGAACGATGGATCAATAATAAATTCAATGTAATTATCGCCACCAACGCTTTCGGAATGGGAATAGACAAGCCCGACGTGCGCTTTGTTGTCAATTTAGACCTGCCGGACAGTTTGGAATCGTATTTTCAGGAAGCGGGCAGGGCAGGTCGCGATGGCAAAACAGCGTATTCGGTATTATTATTTACCAAAAAGGACATCGATACGTTATACGAACATTTTGAATTCGCTTTTCCTGATCTTACAATGATCCGTAATTGCTATAACGCGGTTTGTAATTATTATCAGGTAGCTTCTGGCTCCGGGCAAGGCCATAGTGTTGAATTTGATCTGGAGGCTATTGTGAAATCGTATAATCTTCATCCGGTACTATTATATAACAGTTTAAAATTTTTAGAAAAGGAAAATTATTTATCGCTGCTCGACGCCGGTTATGAGCCTGGAAAATGCCTGATGCTAATGCAAAAAGAGGAGTTGTATCATTTTCAATTGAAATACGCCAAGTACGAACCGCTTATTAAAACGTTATTGAGAAGTTATGGAGGGATCTTAGATATGTACGTCCACGTTAGTGAAAAAGATCTGGCTTACCGCATTAAAACATCAAAAGAAACTGTTACCGAACAATTAGAGTTTCTTACTAAACAGCAGGTATTATCTTACATTAAACAAACCGAATTGCCACGTCTTATCTTTTTGCAAGACAGGATCAATTCTAAGTTGATCGAGTTCGATCATAAACATTATAAATTTTTAAAGGACCGCTATAAAGAAAAAGTTGACACGGTGGTAGAATATGTTTCTCAGGATAAGATCTGCCGACAGGTTTTTCTGTTGAATTACTTTGATGAACACAACGCCAAAAAATGTGGTTATTGCGATGTGTGTTTGGCAAATAAAAAGAAGAACAGCTCCCCAAAAATAAAACAGGAAATATTAAAACTTTTAGGGAAGGAAACTTTGCACATCGATCAGCTAAAAGAGAAATTAGTAAAATTTAACGATGAGTTGTGGACCAAAGAACTTAATGAGCTTATAGATGACGGGGCCGTTCTTATTAGCAAAAACCGGCATTTAAGCCTCCCTTAGGCATTGATTTGTTAATGAAAACTTATTTCTGTTAAACGTATCTTTGTATTACCTTTGTATTATAACACTATGAAATACTTTTATTTAATATTTACAGTTGTTTTCATTTCTTCTTTTGCCATTTCTCAGAACATCGTGGATGCGGCAGGTAAGAAACAGGGCTATTGGAAAAAGAAAGATGAAAAAGGAGAAAAACTGATCTATGAAGGTTTGTTTAAAGATGATAAACCCGTTGGAAAATTTAAATATTATTACCCTTTTGATTCTGTTAAAGCCATAATGGATTTCAGACAGGAAGGTAAAGTCGCCTATTCAACCTTGTTTCACCCTTCTGGTAAAATAATGGCGAAAGGAAAATATATTGCGGAGTTAAAAGATTCCGTATGGTTGTATTATGATGAGGCCGGTGTGTTGATCTCGAAAGAGAACTACGAATTAGGCAAAAAGAACGGAAAAGCTTTTGTGTATTTACCCGATGGAAAGATCGCGGAGGAAAAAAATTACAAATACAATTTGCAGGACGGTCCTTTTAAACAATATTTTGATGGCAAACTTGTAAAAGGCGAAGGTACTTACGTGAACGGAAAGATGGAAGGCAAAGTATCATATTACAACCCTAATGGTGTGGTAATTTGTACCGGCTATTACAAGAACGATCAACGAACCGGTCCTTGGATCTACAAAGAAAAAGACGGAAAAATAAAAGAGAAACGATTATACATTGACGGCAAAGAGGCCGACAAAAAAACAACCGAAGAGTTTTTCAACAAAAACAAAGTGGTTGAGACGCCCACAAAGAAACCGGCCGGAACTAAATCCGACAAAAAAAAATAACGTACTGGTTTACGAAGCCATTAGTTTATAATTGATCATGAGCAAACACGGAAAAGTATTAGTAGCAATGAGTGGCGGAATTGATAGTTCCGTTGCGGCTATGATGCTTCATGAACAAGGCTACGAAGTGGTGGGTATTACCATGAAGACCTGGGATTACGAAAGTTCGGGTGTTGGAAAAAAAGAAACAGGTTGTTGTAGTTTAGATAGTATAAACGACGCCAGGGCAATGGCTGTTACTTTTGGTTTCCCTCATTACATTTTGGATATACGTGGCGAGTTTGGCGATCAGATCATCAATAATTTTGTAGAAGAATATTTGGCCGGACGCACACCAAACCCCTGCGTGCTTTGTAACACCCATATTAAATGGGAAGCCTTATTAAAACGCGCCGATATGTTGGATTGCGAATTTATCGCTACCGGACATTATGCGCAATTGCGTACAGAAAATGATCGCAAAGTTATTTTTAAAGGTGTTGATGAAACCAAAGATCAAACCTATGTTTTATGGGGTCTCGGACAAGAAAGTTTAAAACGTACGTTTTTTCCATTGGGAGGTTATCGTAAAACCGAAATTAAACAAATGGCCAAAGATGCAGGATTCATTGATCTTGCCAACAAAAGCGAAAGCTATGATATTTGTTTTGTGCCCAACAACGATTACCGTTCGTTCTTAAAACACCGCATGCCTGAGTTGGAAGCAAAGGTAGAAGGCGGTGATTATTTATATAAAAATAAAAAAATAGGAACGCATCGCGGTTATCCTTTTTACACCATTGGTCAACGAAAGGGATTAGACATTGCCTTAGGAGAACCGGTATTTGTAAAAGAAATAATTCCTGAGACCAATACTGTGGTGTTGGGTGATAAAGAAGATCTGGAAGAGCAAAAATTAACGGTTCGCGATTTTAATTTAATTAAGTACGACAGGTTGCCGGATGATTTTATTGGACTCACAAAAATTCGTTATAAAGATCCAGGAACTTTTTCTACTATCAATACCGTTGGTAACAAGCTGGATATTATTTTTCATTCGCCTGTAACCGGTGTGGCTCCCGGACAAAGTGCCGTTATATACGAAGGAACTGATCTGGTAGGCGGCGGGTTCATTGATAGAAAACCAGCTTTAACTTTTGCTAAATCGCAATAACTTTTTTTTTACAGCAACCGACCGGTATTATACGCAAGCTGTCCTATTAGAATATATTCTATCCGTTGTGAAAGGGCACCTTTGGCACTCACCTTAATTCGTTTAGGTATGAATACACAAAGTTATTATGGGTGGTTTTTTGAGCAGGATTGTTTTACGCCGCGAAGTTTTGTTCAATAAACCTTAACTTTGTAGTGATTGAATAAAAATAAACATACTCAAATCGTAAAACAGGAAGCAGCACTTCTGGGCTTTGATTTTTGCGGGATCAGTAAAGCGGAGTTTTTAGAAGAGGAAGCGCCTCGTTTAGAAAACTGGTTAAAGAATAACTACCATGGCCAAATGGATTATATGGCCAATCATTTTGATAAGCGCCTCGATCCACGTTTACTGGTTGATGATGCTAAATCTGTCATTTCTTTATTGTGTAATTATTATCCGGAGCAATCACAAAGTTCGGATGATGTAAAAATTTCTAAATATGCTTACGGAAATGATTACCATGAGGTAATAAAAAGTAAGCTAAAGCATCTTCTAAATATTTTAACCGAAAAAATTGGTAAAATAAACGGACGTGTGTTTGTTGATTCGGCACCGGTGTTGGATAAAGCCTGGGCTAAAAAAAGCGGGCTCGGATGGATAGGTAAGCATACTAATCTTATAAATAAACAACATGGCTCGTTTTATTTTATAGCAGAACTAATTACCGACCTTGAATTGGAATATGATAATGCTGTTGAAGATTTTTGCGGGACTTGCACAAAATGCCTAGTCGCTTGTCCAACCGAAGCCATTATTGCGCCCTATGTGGTGGATGGCAGTAAATGTATATCTTATCTTACCATTGAGTTAAAAGAAAGTATTCCCACCGAATTTAAAGGTAAAATGGATAATTGGGCCTTTGGATGCGATGTTTGCCAGGATGTTTGTCCCTGGAACCGCTTTAGTCAGCCCCATAAGGAGCCCCAGTTTAATAATACTAACGGTATGCTGGACTTCACCTCGCAGCAATGGGATGAGATGACCGAGGAAGTGTTTCAAAAAACCTTTAAAGATTCGGCAATAAAAAGAACCAAATTCAGCGGATTAAAACGTAATCTGGAGTTTCTTAAGTTCAAATAGCGCATAAGTCTAAGTGGCGCTTTAAAAATACCCACCAATGGGTATATCTAAACCTTACCATTTTTTTCAATTTTGTTGGGTCAAACATTAATTAATTCTTCATTATGAAAAGTAATTTAAAAAATTACCCTGAAAAGGGTCTCATAACGTTGTTCAAATCCAAATTTAATTTTACATTTGGCCGCGAAAAAACTATGAAAGCGAAGCACTTGTTCTTGGCAACTTGTTTATTGGCCTCCTATTTTAATTCAACAGGTCAGATAGCCACACATACTACTGTTACAAAAGTGGTATTAGAAAATCTGGGATCTAATGTAAATTCATCTGCTGCCGAATTAAGCCCGGTAATAACCGCCGATGGTAAAACGTTATATTATGTGCGCGATGGTCACGCTAAAAATCTCGCAACTCAGGATACCTGGTATTCTACGAGGGGCGCAGATGGTAAATGGAACCCTGCCATCCACCCGGGACATCCGATCAATCAAGGACGCAATTCGCAAGTTTCAAATGTTTCCACTGATGGTAATCAATTATTAATAAGGGGCGCTTATGTTGATGGGGAATATGAGAGTTCAGGTCTTTCGGTAATAACCAGAAACAAAAAAGGGGAATGGAATGATCCTGAAAAACTGGACATCAAAAATTTTTCTACCTATTCCGATATGGGTAGCTACAATAACTCCTTTTTATGCCCGGATGGAAAAACATTGATCTATGCTTTTTCTGATAGAAGCAATAAGGGAAATCACCGTTTATATTGGAGCCGTCTGATATTAAAAGACAAATGGACCAAACCAAAATCGATCAAAGATTTTACAAAATTTATCAGCAAAGCACTTAACAATAATGTTTGGACTGAACCTGAATTAATAAAATCCATCAGTCCTTTAGAGTATAACACCTTTGCGCCATTTTTAGCAGCGGATGGTGTTACTTTGTATTTTTCATCAAACAAACCGGGTGGACAAGGTGGACAGGATATTTGGATGTGTAAAAGATTGGATGACACATTTCAAAACTGGTCGGAGCCGGTTAATTTAGGTCCTTCGGTTAATAGTGATGATTGGGACGCGTATTATTGTTTGGATGCAAAAGGCGAAGAGGCTTATATGACCTCAAGTAAGAACGGTTATGGCGGCGGCGATATTGTTTCAATAAAATTAGCAACAGAATTACGTCCCAATCCGGTTGTACTAATTACCGGAAAAGTATACAACGCTAAAACCAAAGAACCTTTAGGTGCTAGTATCGAATATGAAAACCTGGTTGATGGTAAAAACGCCGGTGTTGCAGTTTCTAATCCGTCAAATGGTGAGTACAAGATCGTTTTACCTTATGGTAAGAATTACGGTTTCCTGGCCTACGCTCAAAAATTCATCTCTGTTTCAGATAACCTTGATCTAACTTCGGTGGCTGAGTATAAAGAGATCCAACGCGATCTTTACTTAGTTCCGCTGGAAGTTGGTTCAACTATTCGTTTAAATAATATTTTCTTTGATTTCGGAAAAGCTACTTTGCGCAACGAATCCTTTCCTGAACTTGATCGATTAGTAGGATTGATGACCCAAAACGACAACATGGTCATTGAATTATCGGGACATACAGATAATGTGGGATCTGACGACGCAAATCTTAAACTTTCCGATGACAGGGCAAAGAGCGTTACCGAATACCTAGTATCAAAAGGGATAAAAGCAGAGCGCATTAATGCTAAAGGCTATGGCGAAACAAAGCCCTTAGGTACCAATGATACAGAAGAAGGCAAGCAACTTAACAGAAGGGTAGAGTTCACTATTTTGAAAAATTAATGGTCCCTCTCTGTCTTACTCATAATTTATGGTTTAATAAAAATACCCAAGAGTGGGTATATGCTATAATTAACAAAAATTACAATTTTGAAACATTAAAATCAAACATATAAAGCAACAAACCTCACCACTATGAAAAAAAGAATAATAGCACTGGCCTTGCTTATAATGGGCCTCGGTACTCAGGCTCAAGTTGGCATGAACTGCCAATATGTTCCGGGCCTACAATTTGGCCACATTAAAGTAAAAACCGACAATGCCGCACTTGGAACTTACAAATACAGTGCTGGTCTTCCTTTAATGATGATAGACAGAATTACTAATCATTGGTACGTTAATATGGACATGAACGGACTTTATTATGCCGTTACTCAAACCAACAAGGCCAATTCGGATAAAATTAAAATTGCTAAAACGGAGGGCGGATATTTTTCAGCTCGTCTAGGATATTTGTGGGGAAAAGGCGATCAGTTCCGTGTTGGAGGTTGTTTTGATCTTGGTGCCAGCACCAGTAATTTGGATTCGTCTAAAAGAGCGCTTGAGCCCAGAGCTTATACTAATATAGGATTAGGAATTATTGTTTACAAAAAACTGGGTAAACTTCGTGTAGCGGGTAAATTAGGATACGAAAAACTCACAGCGAAAAGCTGGATAACGAAAGGCAGCAATTTGTATCTGGAAGGTACTTTTGCTTATAGTATTTTCCAGAAATACGGAATATCTATTATGCCAGCCTGGTCGAGTAAGAAATTTGCGTACACTTCTAAGTTTACACCAAAAGACGGAACAAGTTTAACAGGAACAACTATAAACGCCAAAGTAGGATACTTTGCTTTGCGTTTTGGTTTAACAAAATTCTTTTAATCACATTAAAAAGATATTACAATGAAAAAATTACTATATACATTAACTTTTTTAGGGCTTGTTGGTTTTACACTAACTACAAAAGCGCAATCGGTTACTTACCGGGTTACAAAAGATAATCCTTTTGACATTAAGAACTTTTCTTTGGCCATTGACCCTTTGTTCTTTGATGGTAATGGTCAAAACGGTTATGCCTACGGCTGGGGATTAAGAGCCGACCACATGATGGGTAAAACCTTAATGATAAATTTGGATTTCAGAAATGGGTTTGGAACAAATGGTTTTGATGCAAGAAATAAAAATACCAGAAACTATTTTTGTTTTGAAGGTGGTTTAGGGTTGATCCTATCACATAAAGTAAGAACCCACAATGTACCTATTATCTTAAGCAGCTCTTCTTATTCTTCTGGTGGTTATACGTATACCAGAACTTTATCTATTAAGGGCGGTGTTCCAGCAAAGATCAGAAGCATCATCGCATTTAGAGGAGGGGTTTCAATGATGGGTAACTCTATTAATTTTG
>JBGASH010000132.1:0-8275 GCA_044229775.1 Bacteroidia bacterium | reverse complement strand
ATCCGTTGTATTTTTTATTTTTTATAATTGTGTTTGTATCGTTTTTAACCGAGGACACACTTGAGTCGCAAACCGGAGCAACATTTTTCGCTTATTTTAATTCCTTGTTTTTGTGGTTAGCATCTCAAAACACCAATGCTAATAGGGTAGGGGATCAAAAAGAGTAATCCTTATAATCGCGGGTAAATTCCGCGTCTTCAAACTTAGGATTCACAAATAAATTATGGTAGTTGTACTCTTCAAACAATCCTTTATCGTCGTACACTTTCACGCCAATGGGCAAATAGTATAATTGGTCAATGTATAAGGTCACGTTTTTGGCGTACCAGGTTGGGATCTTAATAACGGCTCCTTTTTTAAGTTCATCAAAATAATCTTTGAATTTCGGATTCAGTTCAACGATCATGTATTCGCTAATAAAGTTTTTTCGGGCAATAGAAGTAAGACTTTCTCCGTCTCCAACCGTGTAGTTTGTATAACCAAATTCTTTATTATTGATAGAGATCTTATAGCAAGGTCGGTTGTTAATGCGTTCTTCACCCTCAAGGGTTACCCAATCGTCAAACTTATCACCCAATTTTAAATAAATATGTTCGATGATACTGGTTAAATAATCAAAGCCCATTTCATTGATGGTGTGATGCTGGTCCTGACGCATCAACGAACCCATTGGGTCTAAATTTAAATTGATGTATGGGAAGGAATTTGGATCAACGAGCGCTTTTCCTTTATTGGTGCCCTGTACCCAAAGTAACTCAATGCCTTTTATATAAAGATAGATCTTGCGCGGCTTACGGTTTAATTTAACAGATGATTGATAGTAGTTATAACCCTTTTTCCCCCTCTCAGTGATCTTTAAATTGTATTTAAGGCTTTGTACATCTGCTACTGCTTTAACCATTTTCAAAATGACCTCTTTCGCACCTTTATCTTGTTTCTGAGCTAAAATACTAGTAGTCAGTATGATAAAAAGAGCTATAAAATATTTTATTTTTTTGAGGGAAGTCATTAATCCAAAGAAAAAGCGATCGGTTTAAGGCCGCAAATATATATAAATATTAGTAAAATTTTCTAATTTATCTCTCTCAAAAACCTAATTTTGGTTATAAATACTATATTTGGTGCCCCAATAAAATGATCGTACAAAAAACCATAATACAAGGCATTTCTGAGCTTCTTTATAACAACGAGTTTGTTGTGGTGCCCGGTTTTGGAGGGTTTGTATCGCGCAGCGAAAGGGCACATTATTCGTTGAATAAGGGTGTTTTGCATCCACCTTCAAAAAAAATATTATTCAATGTTCAGCTAAAACAGAACGATGGTATTTTGGCTACCTGGTTAAAGAACACCATTAATTGCGATTTTGTTGAAGCCACAAAACACATAGAAGAGTTTTCCTCCTATTGCAAAATGCTGCTCAACACCAAACGCCGTTTGGAATTTGAAACGCTGGGGTTATTTTATTTGGATTTTGAGAATAATATTTGTTTTGAACCAAAGACCGACATTAATTTTTTGATCGAGAGTTTTGGTTTGAGCAGCATCACCTTAAAAGAATTACCGGTTGAAGTTGAAACAAAAGTAATTGAAACGATCGATCGCGTTGAAAAAGCAGAACAAAAACTGCCGGTTAAAAAACGTAACTACAAACGTTTTGCTGCGTTGGCTGTTGGAATTCCGGTTCTAACAACTGCGCTTTTATTGGCGGTTAACATGCTGCAACCCGGATCACAATTTTTCGCGAACCCATTTAGTAAATCAAACACCGCGGTATATAGTCCGGTTAATTACAACAATAACCTCAGCGAAATTGCTATAAATACTATTGAGCCGTATTTGGTAGATGCGAACGGATACGCCACTGTAAATTTGTTGGGATCAAGATCTACCGTTGTTAATGTGAACGCGCTTAACGCGGTTGGAACAACTTCGCATAGCGCTAAAAGCGCCATCTCTTTTTCGGGAAGGTATCAGGTGGTATTAGGTTGTTTTGGTGTAATGGATAACGCTAAACGATTAGTGCGCAGTTTATCAAAAGAAAATATCAACGCCGGCATCAGCGGTGTAAACGCCAAAGGATTGCACGTTGTAAGTTGCGGTGGATTTAATGATAAAGAAAGTGCAAACGCTTTACTTCAGAATCTAAGATCAAAATTCCCTACGGCCTGGATCATGGCGCAGTAGGTTTTGTAGGATCATTTTTCTTTTCTTCTTTCAATTTTTCAGCTTCTCTGTTCTTCTTATAAATAAAAACCAGCAGCATTAAAACGGCCGCAAACAAGAACAGGCCCAATAAACTCAATACTCAACTTCCGGTAGATTTTACAACCACTAAAAACACAATGGCCACTAAAAACACGGTGGCTAATTCGTTAAACAAACGTAAACCAAAGGAATTCTTTTTAAAGATACCTTGTTTTTGTTTGGAATAGATAACCTGACATTGTAATTGATATAAAAACAGCAGGCCCACAAAAATAAGTTTTAGCCACATCCATGGTTGTGAAACGTAATATGTGAAATTGGAAAAATACGTCCAGCCGCCAAAAATAATTGTACCTATAGATCCGGGCCATACAATAATGTAAAGCAACTTTTTTTGCATGATGAGGTACTGTTGTGTAAGGATCTGCTGAGCAGGCTGGTCTTTTTGTTGCGCATCGGTGGCATAAATAAATAAACGCACTAAATAAAATAAGCCGGCAAACCACGATACCGCGAATACAATGTGAATAGCTTTTAGGTATAAAAAATCCATAATTGAAACAAAGGTAGTAAATTAGCCTTATTAAATAATATACCATGAAAGGCAAAACCGCAAAAGAATCGTTAACCATTACTACTGAGCACGTTTTACCAAATGATACTAATCATGTGGGAGGTTTATTTGGAGGAAGACTGATGCAATGGATGGATACCACTACCGCTATTTCGGCTCACAGACACTGTAAACGCGTAGTAGTGACTGCCGCGGTAAATAATATTTCGTTCGATCATCAGATAAAGGCAGGAAGTATAGTTACGCTCGAAGCAAAGGTGTCGCGTGCCTTCAATAGCAGTATGGAAGTATTTGTAGTGGTAACAGTGGAAGACAGAGTAACCGGAGAGCATAAAAAATGCAACGAGGCCATTTTTACATTTGTGGCCATTGACTCGGAAGGATCGCCTTTACCGGTACCGGAATTAATTCCTGAGACTGACGAAGAAAAAAGACGTTACGATGGGGCTTTGCGTCGCCGGCAATTATCGTTGGTATTGGCGGGCCGTATGAAACCGAGTGAAGCCACGGAGTTAAAGGCGCTTTTTGTGTAAGATCAACCTATCTCCCTCACGTCAATTTCCTGCATGCATTTAAAATGGCCTTTCGGACATTTTTCATAACCCAATTTAGAACAAGGGCGGCACGACAAATTCTTTACTTCTAAAATTTTACTTCCTACGGCCGGTTTGTAAGGATACATGCCAAATTCCGGAATGGTATTTCCCCAGAGTGAAAATATTTTTTTACCAAAGGCCGATGCAATGTGCATTAGCCCTGTGTCGGAAGTTACCACATAATTAGATCGCGAAATGATGCTGGCCGATTGGTTAATAGAGAACTTTCCGCAAAGGTTAAAGGTGTTTTTTGTTTGTTTTGTGACTTCTTCGGCAATAGATACATCTTCTTTTCCGCCCAACAAAACAACCGGTAATTTCGAGTTATTACAAATGTCAACTAACTTATTAACCGGAATTTTTTTAGTGAAGTAAGAACCGCCAACTACCAGCGAAACAAATCCTTTACTTAATTGTTCGGAGATAGAAAGAATATTGATGTTATCATCGGTACCTAAAAAATAGTCCAATCCTTTACCATCATCTTTTACACCTAAAGCAGAAACGGTTTCCAGATACCGCTTTACAATATGCACATTGGGTAAAACCGTTTTATTTTTTAAAGTTACAGCTAACCACTTTTTTACATTGAGTTTTTTGAAAGTAGAACTCTTTTTGTTAAGCGCCAGTTTTAATCGTTGACTTCTTAAATTATTATGAAGATCGATGAGGTGATCGTAATTTTCTTTTTTTAAGATGTCGATAACCTCTGTAATGTCTTTTTCGAAAGTAATTAGTTTTGAAATATGCGGATTGTTTTGAAGTACCGGTTTAAAAGCAGACTTGGTCACAAAATGAATTTCGGCTCTGTTTAATTGTTCTTTACAGCAACGGATCACCGGTGTTGTTAAAACAATATCGCCGATTGAGCTAAAACGTATGATAAGTATCTTCAAAAACTGTAACTTTATACAAAATTACGCTTTTAATTTAAACATGTTCATAGATACCCATACGCACGTATACGCCGAAGAATTTAAGGATGATCGTAAAGAAATGATCCAAAAAGCGATTTCGGTGGGCGTCGACAAATTTTACCTTCCTAACATTGATAGCAGTAGTATTGAGGGCATGCTGCAATTGGAAAAAGATTTCCCGGGTGTTTGTATTCCCATGATGGGCTTGCATCCCTGTTCGGTGAACGAAAGCGTAGAGGAGGAGTTAAAAATTGTGGAAGAGTGGTTGGCGAAAAGAAAATTTAGCGCCGTTGGCGAAATAGGTATTGATCTGTATTGGGATAAAACATTTTTTGAGCAGCAAAAAATGGCGTTTCGTAAACAAATTGACTGGGCATTGAAATATAATTATCCCATAGTGATCCACTGCCGCGAGGCCTTTAATGAGATCATGGCGGTGCTTGGCGAATTTGAAAAATTGCCAAAAGGGATTTTTCATTGCTTTAGCGGGAATTTAGAACAAGCTCAAAAGGTGATCGCTCTTAAAACTTTTAAATTGGGAATTGGTGGGGTGGTGACGTTTAAAAATTCGGGACTGGATAAAGTGGTGGAGCAACTCGATCTTAAACACATTGTGCTTGAAACCGATTCGCCATACTTAGCACCGGTACCCTTTCGGGGAAAACGCAACGAAAGCGCTTACTTAATTAATGTAGCCGAAAAAATTTGCGGATTGAAAAATATTAACATGAAAGAGTTGGCGGAAATCACCACTAAAAACTCTAATGAGGTTTTTAATTAATCTTTGCGTCTTTGCGCCTTTGTGGCTAACGTCAGAGAATAAAGTTATTTTATAACCCCGATCTTTTTCCCAATACCGGTAAAAAAATCCCTCACATCTTTTGCTGTTTCGTCATCGTTTGTAGCGCGCACGTAAGTGTCGGTCAATGTCATGATGTTTTGATGATAGAATTTTTTCATTTCATCCACGCTCATGTCTTTGGTCCAAAGATCAATGCGCATGGTATTATTTTCGTTGGCATCCCATAAGGCTATCATCACACTTTTGCTTTCGCTTTTTTCGCCGGCATCGCTGGCTTCCCAGGCAATGTTAATGGGTAAATAGTTTTCATCAACCGTTACTTTAAAATTTATCTCGCTTGTCTTCATTTTTTTTGTTTCGCGCAGTGGCGCAAGCCCCGCAGTTTTATTTTAATTTATTTTACCGACCAGGTAGCACCTTCTTTAGAATCTTTTACTTCAATACCAGCCTCGGTCAGTTTATTTCGTATTTCGTCGGATGTGGCAAAGTCTTTATTGGTTTTGGCTTTGCTGCGCAGATCCAATATAAGTTGCATAACTTTTTCGAGGGCGCCGCCCGATTTTCCGCTTTCTTCTTCCATTTTTATTCCCATTACATCTATAACGAAATGCTGGTATATTTTTTTGAGAAGATCGATATCGGCTTTAGTAAGATTCGTTTTTTTATCGTTAGCCGAATTAATGATACGCACCGCGTCAAATAAATTAGCGATCAATACAGAAGTATTGAAATCGTCGTTCATGGCCTCGTAACATTTATCCTCCAGCGCTTTAATATTTTCGCTGCTGCTTGCAGAAGCTTGTAAGTTCATTAAGGTTTTATAGCTTTCTGTTAAACGGTGAAAGGCTTTCTCAGATCCTTCAAGCGCTTCATTGCTAAAATCCAAAGTACTTCTATAATGGGTTTGCATCATAAAAAAGCGCACAGTCATTGGACTGTAACCTTTATTGAGCATGGCATGATCTCCTGTAAACAATTCCATTGGTAAAAAACTATTACCAGCGCTTTTACTCATGCGTGCTCCGCCTACTGTTAACATATTTGTATGCATCCAATAATTAGCAGGGCTCTTTCCGCAATAAGCGATATTTTGTGCAATTTCATTGGTATGGTGCGTGGCCTGAAGATCCATTCCTCCTCCATGAAGATCGAACTGTTCTCCCAAATATTTTGTGCTCATGGCCGAACATTCAATATGCCAGCCCGGAAAACCAACACCCCAGGGGCTTGGCCACTTCATTAAATGCTCTGGTTTGGCTTTTATCCATAAAGCAAAATCCAATCGTCCTTTTTTCTCATCCTGTCCGTCGAGCTCACGGGTATTTTCCAAAAGGTCTTCAAGTTTGCGATTGGTAAGCGCGCCGTAATTATTGGTCTTCGAAAATTTTTCTACATCAAAATAAACGGTACCGTTTATTTCGTAAGCCAGTTTGTTCTCAATTATTTTTTTGGTGATCTCCTGTTGTTCAATAATGTGACCAGTTGCCGTTGGTTCAATATTGGGTGGCAGGGTATTAAATAAATTCATGATGTCTCTAAAACCAACGGTGTATTTTTGTACAATTTCCATTGGTTCTACCTGAAGCAACTTGGCTTTTTTCGCAAATTTATCATCGCCTTCATCACGGTCCCCCTCTAAGTGTCCGGCATCGGTTATATTACGCACATAACGTACTTTATAGCCCAGATGAAGCAAATAACGATAGATCATATCAAACGAAATGAACGTGCGGCAATTGCCTAAATGCACATCGCTGTAAACGGTAGGGCCACACACGTACATTCCCACAAAGGGCGGATTTAGTGGCGTGAACTTTTCTTTTTTACGCGTAAGGGTATTAAATAAGTGCAGGTCATTATTCATACTCAAAGGAAAGAATAAATAAAGACAAAAAAAAGACGGCCTTGAGCCGTCGTGGAATTATTTTGATTAATCTTTATGAATTATTTTTCTATAGGTGTATCACCTGCGTAAACACCATTTCTGTACAAAGCAATACGCTCCAATATCCCGTTATCGTTGTAGATATAGGCTTTACCGTCCATTAAACGGTTGTCTTTGAAGATGCCGTCTTTAGTGATCTGTTTGTTGCCATTATACAAAGTATGTTTGCCGTTAAGGATATTTGGATTTTTAACGGCTGTTGCTTCGTTAACTTTTTCTTCTTTGGTAACGATCGCTTCTTTACCTACAATTTTAGGTTCCACCGCTGAAGGTTTAATCGGTTTCTTAGCGTCGTATTCAACGATCGATTCCAGATCCACATTCCCATCGTTATAGGTCTTTTCGGCTTTTAATTCGCCATTTTCGTAATATTCCTTGAAAACACCGGTTTCTTTTCCATCGGTAAATGTTCCCTGAAGGGCGATGTTTCCATTCTCATAATTGTAGGTTTGAACGCCCTCGCGTTTACCACCATTATTGAACACGAAATCGTGTTGCACATTCCCGTTCTCGTAATACATTTTATACTCACCAACCCAGCGGTTGTTCTTCCAGTTTCCTTCTTCGTTTATCTTACCGTTTTCATGATAGGTAATGGCGTAACCATCGGGGCGACCGTTAACAAAAGTGATCTTATTTTTGGCTTGTCCGTTACAGTAATACTCCATCCAAATACCTGTTTTACGATTCAATACGTATTTTCCTTCTTCCACTTTTTGGGTAGGGGCATGGCAAGTACCAGGTTTATGCTTTCCTAAAACGATCCATAGGCCTTGCTTTTTACCCTGAGCATCAGTATAGTTAATAGTATCCTTTCCTAGGAGCTCATAGGTTTGAGCTTTAGAAAGAAACATGGCGATAAAAAGGATGAATATTAGTGTGTGTTTTTTCAAGCCTTACCAAATATATAACAATTTTTCATTCAAAACAACGGGTTTGGTAACAAGGACCAAGCCTGTTTTTAATGGCAATTTAACAAAAAGAACTTAAAAAAAACGGGTAAAATTCCCGTATGTAATGCAAAAATCTACTTTTCAACCTGGGTATCACCGGCGTAAACACCGTTTTTATATACGGCAATACGGGTTAAAATACCATTCTCATCATAAATGTATGCCTTACCATCCATTAATCGGTTATCCTTAAATACGCCGTCTTTGGTGATCTGTTTATTCTTATTGTATAGTGTGTTTTGACCATTTAAAATGAAAGGACCTTTGGTAGCAACCGCTTCGT
>JBGASH010000131.1:0-8945 GCA_044229775.1 Bacteroidia bacterium | reverse complement strand
GTTTTAAACGCCGATTGCGCTAAAGAAAGTACCGGACATGGTTCACCAATGCCAATGTTGGTTCATGGTGGTCCGGGACGTGCAGGTGGCGGTGAAGAGATGGGCGGCAAGCGTGGCGTATTTCATTATTTACAGCGTACCGCTATACAGGGATCGCCAACAACCATTACTAACGTACTCAACAACTACCAACACGGCGCCAAATATATTATTAAGAACGTCCATCCATTCCGTCAATATTTTGAAGATCTTGAGGTGGGAGAAACTTTGATCACTTCAACACATACCGTTAGCGAAGATGACGTGTTGAACTTTGCAAATCTTAGCGGCGATAAATTTTACGCACACATGGAACCAGGTTCGCTTGAAGGAACTATTTTTAAACGCACTGTAGCGCATGGTTATTTTATATTATCCCGTGCTGCAGGATTGTTTGTGGATCCACCGAAAGGACCCGTGTTACTAAATTACGGGATTGATGAGTGTCGTTTTACCAAACCCATTTATCCCGGTATGACCATCGGAGTACGTTTTACCTGTAAAGAAAAAATTGAGAATGATAAACCACTCACAGCCGCTAACGGCGAAGAAGTAAAAGTAGGTATTGTAAAATGGTTGGTGGATATTTATGATGCGAGCCCTCAGGAAGTACGCGATAAACTAGGGTTAGAGGGTATTACAGGTGATACGGCTGGTATTGCAACCATCTTAACTATGGTGAAAAAGAAAAAACAGAATTAATGACACTAAGGGGCTGTATATTTTTTTCACTATTTCTTTTTTCGAAGGTTATCATTAAAGCTGATAATAAACCTGATTCGTTATTAAAATTGATACAACGAACCAAGGTTGATACCATAAAAATTGATGCCTACTTCCAGCTTTATTTAAATTACAAGGATCGTTATCCCGATTCGGCACTGTATTATAATGATTTTGCCATCGCGCTTGCTGAAAAGATCAAAGATGAAAAAAGACTGCTCCAAAACCATATCAGTACGGCGATCATAAAACGAAAGCAGGGTAAGTCACTTGAGTCAGTAGATATTCTTCTGGCATTACTTGCCAAGCCCTCCATAAACAAATACCCAAAACATCTTGCGTCAATCTATTCCGCTTTAGGAAATAGTTACAACGACCTGTTTGATTTTAATAAAAGTCTCACCTATCACTTCAAGGCCCTTAATCAGTACGAACAAATGAAAGATTCTTCAGGAATTGCCGCATCTATTGGAAATATTGGTGAAACCTATCGGGATCTTTCACAACTGGATAAAGCACTTGAGTACCAGAATAAATCCCGTAATATTTGGATAGCTTTGAAAAATAAAAAAGCCGAAAGCATGTCGCTAAATAATATTGCTAATATTTATATTAAAACAAAAAAAGTACCAGAAGCCCTTGAAATGTTCAGAAGATCACTGGTCCTCAAGAAAGAAACAAACGACCTCATAGGATCCGGCATAGTTTTCAATAACATCGGAAATTGTTACTACTTCCTCAAACAATTTGATTCCTGCATTTTTTATTATCAGAAAAGCTTAGGGCTTCAAAGGGACATAAATAACAAACCCGGAATTTGTCTTGCTCAATCAAATATCGGAAAAGCACTATACGAAACTGGAAAAACAAAAGAATGCATTCCTCCGCTGCTCGAAGCGCTTGAAATAGCAAAAGCCACTAAGAACCTCAGAATCTCATTCGGGGCGTGTGTTTTTCTAGGGCGTACCATGGCAAAATTAGTTAACTTGAAAATGCGCATACCTGATCAAAGCCTTGTCGTTTCAGGATAGTTTGACAAAATATGAGAGATAGAGCGCTATGAACAGCCGTGAAGTACACCATAGTAAGAAAGCATAGCCGATAGCATGGTGATAGCTGAAGAAAAAGAAGCCGCGCAAATAAAGACCGAAGAAAACTACAGTCATGCGCTTCTACGGCGGTTATCAATCGTTTTGCTCTTTTCGCCTTCTTTAATCGTTTAGGTAATTCAAAGCAAAGAAAATTAATAGAGATCAAAAATGAGGTGACTGAAAAAACAAAAGGCCATCATCGAAGAGAGCAGGAAAGTAAAAATAATACCTACACATTACGCAAAAGAGAACTAGACCGCCCCTGTCACTAACGAAAAATATATTGATGTTGTTTATTAGAACGTTTAACAAATACAAAAATGAGAAATTATTTTATACCTTATTATCTTTAATCGTTACACCATTATACGAACATAGTTACCACCATGCCGGAAACGGTGTCATGATTTATTAATGGTGATACCGCCGCAGTTGAGGGTTTAACGACCTCATATGCATGGATAAACAAAATTTGTATGTTGCCGATGGCGGAAACAACTGCATCCGGAAAATTTCTGCAAGCGGAACAGTTACTACTTTGGCGGGGACCGGTGTAGCCGGATATTTAGACGGGAGTCCGACTTCAGCCAAATTCAATAACCCTACCGGTGTTTGTGTTGACGATTCGTTTAATGTTTACGTAGCCGACTTTCAAAATCACCGGATCAGAAAGATACAGTATAACGGTGTTGTGATCACTATTTCGGGAAGTGGTACGGCCGGATATGTTGATGGTCCACCCGCCTCGGCCCAATTTGATTACCCTCGCGGTATTTGCAGAAATAAAAACGGAATTATTTACGTTGGTGATAGCTGGAATCACCGCATTAGAAAAATACTACCAAATGGAACAACTTCAACCTACGCCGGTGGCGGTAGCGCTATGGGTGTTTCGAGTGTTGGTTCATTAAAAGACGCTAAGGATACCGCGGCTCGCTTCTATACTCCTGCCGGTTTAGCCATTGATAAAGTTGGTAACGTTTATGTGGCCGACGCTTACAACCATCGTATCCGGAAAATTGATACTACCAAGCAAGTTACTACTATTGCGGGTAGCGGTGCCACCGGTATTGGTAACGGCGGCTATTCTAACGGAGCCGTGGCCTCTGCTTCATTGAACACCCCAACTGAACTTAATTGCGACAGCACCGGGACCAAGATCTATATTGGCGACACGTTTAACAACCGGGTTAGAATGGTTAGTTCGGGCAGTCTTACTTTAGTAGCCGGAAAAGGCATAGCCGGTTATCTTGACGGGCAAGATACTGTTGCGCGCTTCAATTATTCACGTGGTGTGGTAGCTAATCCTTCGGGGACAAAGATCTTTGTGGTAGATTTCAATAATCATGCTGTTCGAAAAATAAGTATTGGATCAACTACAGCGATAAATGAAAATTCATCTGAAAAGGAATATCTGATCGTTTACCCCAATCCTAATAACGGAACTTTTTTTGTAACTACTACTAAAGTGTTTTCGGGATCACTCACTGTTAAACTTTTGGATATGCTTGGAAAAGAAATTTATTCGGGCAACAGCAACGAAGATCAAATAATAGAATTAAAAAATATCCGTTCCGGAATTTATTCGCTTCTAGTAAGCGATAAAACAAAAACAGTGGTTAAAAAACTGGTGATACAAGAATGAGAGAGATTCTTACCAAAATACTTGTTGGTGTTTTCTTTATCCCAATTGGCCAAGGTTATTCCCAAAACAGTATCTCCGCAACCGATACTGCACAAATAAACACACTGATACGAAATGCACAGAGTTCTCAATCAAGAAATGAACCCGATGCGGCGCTAAACGATGCCTTATTTGCCTACACAAGTTCGGTAAAGTCTAATTATTCGGAAGGAATGGCCAACTCGCTGCAGGCAATATTTCAAGCTTATTATTCTAAATCTGATTATAAAAATGCGTTGACCTACGAATTAAAATACCTGGAGTTAGCCGAGAAAGAAAAAAACAGATCGCACATTGCCTTTGCTTATAAAAAAATAGCCGTTATTTATCAGGAACAGCAACACTTACATAAATCACTTGGATTTTACTACCAATCATACGAAATATTTGCAGCGCTTAAAGATTCTCAAAACATTGCCGGCGTATTAACCAATCGGGGACTCAATTATTATCAACTTACCAAAGAAACTCTGGGGGCAAAAAGAAAAATATACCTTGATTCTGCCTTAAACGATCTAACCACCTCTTTAAAGATCTCCAAAAAAAATAATTTAGATAAGATCACCGCTGCCAACCTTGGTAACTTATCTGAAATTTATACGTCGCTCAAAAATTTCAGTCTGGCCATTCAGTACTCGCTCGAGTCCATTGAAAATTCAAAAAAAATTGGCGATTTCAACGGTGAAGCTATATCTTATTTTGATCTTGGAAATATATATTTTGACAAGAATGATTTCAAATCTGCCATCGACTATTTTCAAAAAGCACTAGCACTCGCAAAACAAACACACAACAAGTACCTAGAATCCTATTGTTACTCTGCCCTTGCCAGAACATCAGGTATGACAGGCGATTTTAAAAACGCTTACGCTTTTCAAGTAAAGCATTCGGCCGCTAATGATTCGATAATGACCGTTGAGGACCAGAAACAAATAACAGAAATGCAAACCAAGTACGAGACCGAAAAAAAAGAAGCGCTCAATAAAGTACTTACAGATCAAAACAAATTATCGGCTCAAACCATTAAACAGCAAAAAACCATTAATTATATTATTATTGGCGCATTTATTATGGCTCTAGTGTTTTCGTTCTTAATATTTAACGGATTAAAAAAGCAACGAAATGCTAATGTCATTATTTCTAAACAAAAACAAGAAGTAGAATTAAAAAGCTCAGAGATAGCCAAGCAAAAAGAACTGATCGAAGAAAAGCAAAAATCCATTTTAGATTCTATTCATTACGCCAAGCGCATCCAAACCACCATTCTGCCACAACAAGAAGTGATCGACAAACACCTATCACAAAATTTTGTTTTTTATAAACCAAAAGATATTGTGAGCGGTGATTTCTACTGGGCCACTTATCATAAAGATGCCTTTTACCTTGCCGTGTGCGATTCAACAGGCCATGGTGTTCCGGGTGCCTTTATGAGCATCCTGAGCATTGGATTTTTAAGTGAGGCTATTAATGAAAATGATGTAAATGAACCTAACGAAATTTTTAACTACGTGCGAGAACGTCTTATTAATAGTATCAGTAAAGACGGACAGCGTGATGGATTTGATGGGATTTTGATGCGCTTTGATAAAAAAAGTAAAACCATTACTTACGCGGCGGCCAATAACAGCCCGTTGCTTATCAGAAATAACCAATATACCGAATTACCAAAAGATAAAATGCCGGTAGGTAAAGGTGAGAAAAAAGATAGTTTTACATTACACAGTGTGGATATTCAAAAAGGAGATTGCCTATGCTTATTTACCGACGGCTACGCCGATCAGTTTGGTGGACCGAGTTCAAAAAAATTTATGTACAAACCACTTTACGAACTATTGGTGTCGGTGAATGATAAAAGTCCCGAAGAACAAAAAAACACCCTGCATAAACAATTTACGGATTGGAAAGGAAGTTTGGAACAAGTAGACGACGTATTAATTATTGGTATAAAATTATAATGGTCAAGTGGGTTGCATATCTTATGTTCTTTTGTTTGTTCGTCCAAACTCAATTCGTTGGTCAATCATTAAAAAAAATTGATTCGTTGCATAAGTTATTGGGGACTTCAATTGAAGATACTGCTAAAGTTAAACTGCTTTTCGTGCTGGGCACTCAATACAATACATTCACCTCCAAACAACGGATCGATTATTATTTGGAAGGGCTTAAGTTGGCCCAAAAACTGAATTACAAAAACGGGCAAAAAAAAATCTACTATTCGCTCATTCTTACGTTTTATTACCGTAGTATTTATGATGTAGCAATGATCTACTGCAGGGAGTATATGCGTTTTTTAAAAGCAAACGGTTTTGATAATGAATTACAGGAAAGTTATAATACTTATGCCAACCTGCTAGCAAAAGAAGGTAACATAAAAGAAGCGGTGAAGTATTACCACACAGCTAAAAAATACTACATGGTCAAAAACGAGAATGGTGGTTACGCGAATACTATGAATAACCTCACTTTGCTATGGTTTGAGAATAACCAGATAGATAGCGCCATGTTTTATTGTACAAAGGCGTTAAACATTTATAAAAAGAACAAAAGTTACTCTTCAATTGGGAATTCGCTGGTGGGACTAGCGGAGATCTATGAAAAAAAAGGCGATCTTAAAAATGCGGATATAAATGCGAATGAAGCTTTTGTTACATATCAAGGAATTAACGAGAAACACGGAATGGCCAATGCGTTATTTGTATTGGGTAAAATTGAACTGGATCAAGATCGGCCTGATTCAGCGCTTTCAAGATTCAAAGCCTCCTTGTTCTTTTCTGATCAGATCCGTATTGCTAATCTAAGAAAAGATCTTTTTGAGAACTTAGCAATTACCTACGACCGTTTGGGTCGTTATAAGGAAGCTTATGAGTATCATAAAAAATTTAAGCAATGTTACGACTCTATTGCTATCGAATCACAAAAAGGCAAAATGCAGGAGATGGAAATTCGACTGGACCTGAATAAAAAAGAGGCCCAGTTAAAAGACCAAAAACAGGAGATCGAATTGAAGAATAAACAAACCAAATATCTTTTGTCAGCAATGGCAGGTGTGGTAATTTGTTTGGTTGTTTCCTTTATAGCATATTATCAGAAAAAACGATCCAATAAGATCATTAGCGAACAGAAGAAATTAGTGGAAGAAAAACAGCACGAGATCCTTGCTTCCATTCGTTACGCGAAACGAATACAAACCTCGTTATTGCCAAGCGAAGAAAAAATTGATAAGAGCATTTCCAAACTCAATACCGATAAGTGACCCGTATAAAAAGACACATATTCTTTTTATTTCTGCTTTGCGGCGTTATGCGTGGTCAGTCACAATACCTTGATAAGAAATTCTATTTGGTGGATTCACTCGACGCTAAAACTATTTCGGACCGGGACCGAATGCTATTGGACACAATACTTACGCGCTATAACAATACAACCAATGATACCTTAAAAATAAATCATCTTTCCGACCTGATCGAGGATTGCTATGATGAAAAGATCTGGATAAAATATAACATGCTCATGTTAAAAAAATGCGAGGAAGGTCGTAAAAACGCAAAGGGAATGATGCTTTATGCCTATCGTTCGAAGGAATCGGTTGCTTATAATAACATCGGTTACTATGTTGAAAATCACAAAGGACTTGTAGATTCTGCTTTTGCCTGTTATTCCATTGCCCATGATATACAGGTTGAGATCAAAGACAAGCGCCGTCAATGTACCTCACTAAGCAATATGGCGCATGTCTATGACAGTCGCGGTGATGTTTACCGGGCCCTCGAGATCTATAATAAGATATTAAAGATCCAGGAAAATATTCCGAACGACCGTTACACAAATCCTGTGCTTAGCAATATGGCGGGAGTTTTACTTAAAATGAAGGACACGTTAAAAGCTATCGAATGCTTGAAAAAAAGCTACACAATAGGAGCCAAATTCGACAACAGATCCATGATGGGGAGATCCTTGTTCAGCATGGGAAGAATTTATTTGAGTCAAAAGAAATTAAAGCTTGCAAAAGAATGTCTCACCAGATCACTCAAGCTAAGGGAGGAATTGGGAGATAAAGCGGCTATCTCGGTTTCGTATGCATTGCTGGGAGATCTTTACAGATCAACCGGTCAAAAGGAACTTGGACTTGATTTTTTCAATAAAAGCCTGTCATTAAGCCGAGAGATCGGTTATAAATATCAAGAATCATCCGCTTTAAATTTTCTTGGTGCGTATTATGCGGCCGAAGGCGATACTAAAAAAGCCAGAGATCACTTTACAAATTCACTGAGGATCGGACAAGAACTGGGATTTCCGGAGCTTGTGAAGGAAGCCGCAAAGAATTTAAGCAGTTTATACGCTACCGAAAATGACTTCAAGAAAGCCATTGAAATGAAATTACTCTATTCGCAGGTAAATGATAGTTTAAGGAATATTGATGTTCTGAAAAAAATAAATCAGGAAAAATACAGATCCGAATTCGATGAAAAAGAGAACAACATAAAAAAGGAACAGCTTCTTCATGACGAACAAGCCCGTGCCGAAAAGAAACAGCAACTCATAATCATTTACGCGGTGTCGCTCTCTCTTCTTATTGTACTTTTTTTGGCCGCCATTATTTACAGAAGCTTGAAGCAAAATAAATTAAAGAACATCATTATCACCGAGCAGAAAAAACTGGTGGAAGAAAAGAACAAGGACATTACCGACTCGATAAATTACGCTAAGAAAATTCAGGAAGCCTTATTGCCCGCCAAAGAGATCAAATACGAGATCTTCCCTGATGCGTTCGTATTATTCAGACCCCGCGACATTGTGAGCGGCGACTTTTACTGGTTCACTTCCAAGAACGGAAAACGCATCATTACGGCGGTGGATTGTACAGGTCACGGGGTGCCGGGCGCTTTCATGAGCATGATCGGAAATACTTTCCTAAACGAGATCATTGAAGAAAGAGGGATCGCTGAACCCGGAACGATCTTAAGTGAATTGAGGCACATGGTGATAAAATCACTTAAACAGGATGGCGTGAATACCGAATCGAAGGACGGCATGGATATGGCTTTAGTTGCTTTTGATGATAAGAATAACATCCTTGAATTCGCGGGCGCTAATAATCCATTGTGGTTGATACGAAACGGACAGTGTATTGAATATACTGCCGATAAACGTCCCATTGGTTTTTACAGAGGAAAAGGACTACCCTTCACCAATCACAGGATAGAACTTCAAAAGGGCGATTCAATCTACATCTTCACCGATGGTTATGCTGATCAGTTCGGGGGACCAAAAGGAAAAAAATTCAAATACAAACAATTTCAGGATATTTTAATTTCCATTCAAAACGAACCCATGTTGAAACAGGAAGAGATATTATTGCAAAAATTCAACACCTGGAAAGGTACGCTTGAACAAGTGGATGATGTTTT
>JBGASH010000130.1:0-8348 GCA_044229775.1 Bacteroidia bacterium | reverse complement strand
ATTTGCCAAAAAAATAAAAAATTAATAGCCAAAAACATCTTTTAGGGTCAAAAACTTAACGGGACCATATTTTTCAAGGGCTTTTATATCCAGACCGTCTTTTTTACCTAAAACTAAAATAGTTTGGGGTTTACCTTTAACATATGTATCGTGGAAGGTTTTGATATCCTCGTACTTCATGGTTTGCACTTTATCAAAAATGGTTTTGCGGATATCGTAGTTTAAACCGTAGCGTTTTGCTTCCAGATAATTAAAAAGAATGTTGGCCTTTGTGATCCTTTGCGAACGTATATCCTGGATCAGCAATTCTTTTGAAGAATTAAACGAAGGCTCGGCTTTCGGCATTTCATTAAGAAGATCTTTCATCCCTTTTAAAGCTTCATTCAGTTTATCGGCCTGTGATCCAATGTATGACATGTTATAAAAATGTTGCGTTGGTTTACGTGGTTTAGAGTAAAACGCGTAACACGAATACGCTAATGCTTTTGATTCGCGCAGATCTTGAAACACTACTCCACTCATGCCGGCACCAAAATAAGTATTATACAGATCAACCACCGGTATTAGTGAAGGGTCATACTTTTCGCCCAAGCTTAACAAAATAATTTCTGCCTGCTTCATATCGTAATCGGCAACAAAAACAGTGTTACCCAGATCCTGTTCTTTATATCCAAAATCAGCAGGAACCGGTTTTAATACATCCGGAACTTTATGCGACGCAACAAGCGCTGATTTTACCACTTCCATTTCTTTTGGTCCGTAATACAAAATGCTATGCTGAAATCCGTTCAGTGATTTTAATTTCGTAGCAATTTCGTCAGTAGTTATTTTTCCCAATTCTTCTGCGCTGAATTTATACGTGAAAGGATTTAATGCGCCGTATCTTGCATAAGTTACCATGGCATTGTGCAAAATAACATCTTTGTTCAACTTTTCATCTTCGCGGCTTTTCACTATGTCGCTTACCAGATTTTTCAAATGCGCGTCATCTACCTTTGGATCGGCAAGAATTTCTTCAAATAATTTTAATGCTGTTTCAAAATTATCATTCAAACCGCGTAAACTTACCCAGGTTTGGTTGTAGTCGCTGAATACGTCGAACGAGCAACCCAATTTGTAAAATTCTTCCTTGATCTTAGCTGGACTCATCTTGGAGGTTCCAACATAGGGAAGGTATTGGATCGCGATCGGCATCAGTTTATCGTGATTGCTTCCCATTTCAAACGAATAATACAGATCGAACAATAAATTCTCGGTGTTCTTATTATAGATCAGCGTAATTCCCGACTTCACATCCGCTTTAACGATATCCTTATCAAAATCGAGGAACTTTGGTTCTAACGGTGCTGGTTTAACCGACAAAATACTTTTTACAAAAGGCGATTGATTTTCGCGATCAACTTCCACCGGTGTGATAGCCGGCTTTTCTACTTTCTTTACATTTTTATCTTCGCCGGTACGTTTGTAAACCACCACGTAATTATTTTTATAATTGGCATTAGCAAAATCCACAATTTCCTTTTTAGTGATCTTCGATAAACGCTCTATCATGTTAATGCTTTGCTGCCAGTTAACATCATTGGTAAAGGCGCTCATCATGGTACTTGCCCGCGAATTATTATTTTCGAGCTCAGAGGTCTTTTGCAATTTCATGTCGGTGATAACCGCTTGCATTAACCAATCAGGAAACTCTCCTTTTTTAATTAATTCCATTTGATCGATCACCAACTTTTCTACTTCTTCCAATGTTTGTCCGCTTTTTGGATTACCGTACAACAAATGGATCCCGTAATCTTTCAATACATATGGAAAACTGCCGCTACCTAAAACTTTCTGTTCCTGATTAAGGTTGATATCCATTAATCCTGCTTTACCGTTAGCTAAAATGGCGCTTATTAACGTGATCATATCGGCATCCTTACTTCCTGCTCCTGCAAAAGCCCAGGCAATTCCAACATTCTCGGCATCTGGCCCCACTACTTCTTTTACCACTTTAGTGTTGGATGGAACTTCTTTTTCGTAAACCAATGGCTCCACCGGTTTTGCCGCAAAGCCACCAAAAGTTTTTTCAATTTGTGCAATGGTTTTATCCGGATCAAAATCACCACTCATAATAATGGCCATGTTGTTTGGAACATAATATTTGTTGTAAAACTTCATGATCTCTTTCATACTCGGATTTTTGAGATGATCGATGGTTCCGATAGTTGTTTGAGTACCGTAATGATGGTTTTTGAATAACCCCGACATCATGGCTTCCCAAAATTTTGTTCCATCATTGTCAAGGTTTCTATTTTTTTCTTCATAAACCGCTTCCAGTTCGGTGTGAAATAATCGTAAAACCGGCTTACGGAAACGTTCTGCTTCTATTTTAAGCCAGGTTTCAATTTCATTACTTGGAATATCATTTACATAAACCGTTTGATCGTAAGAGGTGAAAGCATTGGTACCTTCGGCGCCTAAGCCCGCCAACATTTTGTCGTATTCGTTAGCGATGGCGTATTTGGCGGCGATGCCCGAGATACTATCAATTTGGTGATAGATCTTTTTTCGTGCCGCTTCGTCTTTGGTATTGCGATAGGTTTCATACAGATTCTCTATCTTTTGAATTTGAGCACTTTCTTTTGCAAAATCTTTCGTACCATATTTATCGGTGCCTTTAAAAACCATGTGCTCCAGATAGTGCGCCAATCCGGTTGCATCAGGCGGATCGTTCTTGCTTCCGGCCTTTACAGCGATCATAGTTTGAACGCGTGGCGCATTCTTGTAAACCGATAAATACACTTTCATGCCATTGCTCAAAGTATAAATGCGCGTTTTATACGGATCGTTTATAGCGTATTCGTAATTTAATTTTGTTTTGGGAGCATCAGCTCCTGTCTTTACCTGTGCGTTAGCAACGGTTATAGCGCATAAGAATGCGACTAAAAATAATTTACTTTTTAGGGTTTTCATCATAAGGTTTTTAATAATCGATTTCCAGATCTAGTCGTTTTTTAAGTTCCAGTAATACCGGATTTTTTTCGGAAAGGAATTTAAATTTATCACCGGGCTTATACAATTTACTGGCTGGTGCCTCTTCGGTTATCACTATTTCGAGATTAACACTGCTGTTTGATATTTCTTTGCGTATAAAGTCGAGGAATTCTTGTTTAATGTTTTGTAAGATCTCTTTTTGTGCCTCGTTATGAATGGTAAGTGTTAAAAGATTCTTTTCGTTCAGTTCACTTTTGCAAGTAGTAAGCGTGGCGTAAAGTTGTTTATTGCCGGCGGCGGCTTTTGTTTCGGCAAAGGTATTGATCACTTTTTTTAAAGCGTCGAAATTAAATTCTTTATTTACAATTACATCAGGTGTAGCTTCGTTAACGGTGTTTACCGGAATGCCATAGGATTTAATGGCTTCACTTAAACTGAATTTCGCTTTTATTTTTATGTCGTTAAACGACACTACGGGTTTAGTGGCGGTTTTAACCGTTTTTTCCTGTAAGGTTGCCGCTACTGCCGAAACATTGCTTGATGCCGCTTTTACTACCGGCTCGGCAACGGGTTGTTTTGTTTCGAATGGCGACTCTAACTCATTTTTTTTTTCCGCATCCGAAATGGGTGCGGTATTTAGATAAGCCATTTGCATGAGGGCCATCTCCACCAGTAAGCGCGGGTTCTTGGCCGTTTTGTAATTGATGTCGGTTTTACTGATCACAACCAATGCCTTTAATAAAAAGGGCAATGGACACAACTGCGCCTGATCGGCATATTTCGGTTTTAAAGTATCACTCACTTCTAAGAGCTGAACCGTTTGCGGATCTTTGCTCACCATAATATTTCGCAAATGTTCTCCTAAACCATTGATAAAATTATGCGCGTCGAATCCCCTTCTTAAAATATCATCAAACGTGACCATTATCTCGGGCAAACGCTGGTTCAAAAGTGCATCTGTTATTTTAAAGTAATAATCAAAATCCAATACGTGTAAATTTTCAACTACCGACTTGTACGTTAAATTACTACCGGTGAAAGCCACCATCTGATCAAAAATAGAACAGGCATCGCGCAAAGCGCCATCGGCTTTTTGAGCAATAACGTGTAAGGCCTCGGGTTCACAGGTTACATTTTCGGTTTTGGCGATGTAAGCAAGGTGTTTTGATATATCATCGTTCTTGATACGGTTAAAACTAAAAACCTGACAACGCGATAAAATAGTTGGAATGATCTTGTGCTTTTCAGTGGTGGCTAAAATAAATTTGGCGTGCTTTGGCGGTTCTTCTAATGTTTTTAAAAAAGCATTGAATGCTGCCGATGACAACATGTGTACCTCGTCGATGATATACACCTTGTATTCTCCTAACTGGGGCGCTACTCTTACCTGATCAACCAAATAACGGATATCTTCCACCGAGTTATTGGAAGCCGCGTCTAATTCGTAAACGTTTAATGAGGCTCCCGAATTGAACGACTCGCACGATTCGCATTTATCACAGGCTTCTCCATCACTTCCCAAATTAAAACAATTAATGGTTTTTGCGAAAATACGTGCACAAGTTGTTTTACCGACACCGCGCGGACCGCAAAATAAATAGGCTTGTGCTAATTGCTTATGCGCTATGGCATTTTTTAAAGTGTTTGTAATATGGCTTTGCCCAACAACCGTATTAAAGTGTTGCGGACGATATTTGCGAGCCGATACTACAAATGCTTCCATAGTTTCAAGGACTATAAATGTAGTGTTTAATGCTTGAACAAAAGGGGTGATTTTGTCTCTAAAAAAGGTTAAATTATTAACCATTTGTGAATAATTTTACGTTTTAATACTACATTTATCTTGATTTGAAGCCTTTGGCGTACATATTCCTGTTTTTACTTGGCCTAAGCTCCCCCATTTTTTCACAACAGCTTCTAAAAGGCACCATTATTGAACCCGACAGTAGCACCGCCATGCCTTTTGTTTATGTTATCAATAAAACAACCGGTAATGGCACCATGAGTGATAATTCGGGACTTTTTTATTTAAGAGCTAATCCATCTGACACCTTGATGTTTTCCTTTGTTGGATACATTAAACTTTCCATCCCCGTAAACAAATTAAAAACGAATAAGGATGGAGAAGTAAAGGTAGTTATGCGAAAAGCTATATATACATTGGATGTAGTTAACGTTTCTACCTTTAAATTAAAAACCTACGAGCGCGATTACATGAAAAAAGTGATCAATGAATCAAAGATACGTCCTATTAACGCAATGCAAAGTCCGATCACTGCCCTGTACATGCAATTTAGTAAAGAGGGTAAAGAGTTACGTAAACTCTCAAAAATATTTGAAGATATCTTTGAAGAGGAGCAAGTGCAGAAAAAAATTAATCCTGAGATCTTACGAAAACTTACCGGTGATGAGACAATCGACTTCGAAGCATTCCGTAAGTATTGTTATTCGATGAGCAATTATTACATTTTAACCCACGATGGCTATGATCTTTATTATAAAGTAATGGAATGCTATTACAGATGGAAAGATGAAGGAAGAGGGAGAAATAAATAATTTACGATGTGCGAATTACGATTTACGATTTAAAAGCCAAGAACTGATCGTACTAATTTCAACTTCTCTACTGCTATTTTTTTTGCTTTTGCTTCACCCAAACTCAATTCTTTTTCCAATTTATCAGGGTTGGCCATTAATTCGTTGAAAGTTTTGCGTTCGTTAGAATATTTTTCTAAGATCAGATCTAGTAACGCCGTTTTTGCGTGACCGTACCCAAAACCTCCCTTGATATAATTTTGACGCATGCTATCAGTTTGAGAAGGGGAAGCGAGTAATTGATATAATTTAAAAACATTACAGGTATTGGGATCTTTTGGTTCTTCCAATGTTTTGGCATCAGTAACAATTCCCATCACAATTTTTTTAAGCTCTTTTTCGGGCAAGAAAATATTGATAAAATTATTATACGACTTACTCATTTTTTGTCCGTCGGTTCCTGGTATTAACATGGTACGACTGTCAATTAACGCTTCAGGTATTACAAAAACTTCTTTTCCTGTTTTAGTATTTACCGAACTGGCAATATCGCGCGTCATTTCTAAATGCTGCAATTGATCTTTACCAACCGGCACAAAATGGGCATCGTATAATAAAATATCGGCGGCCATTAAAACCGGATAGGTAAATAACCCAGCATTAACATCGCTTAAACGTTCGCTTTTATCTTTGAACGAAGTAGCGTTTGCTAACATCGGGAAAGGCGTAAAACAATTCAAATACCAGGTAAGTTCGCACACTTCGGGTACACGACTTTGACGGTAAAATAAATTTTTATTGGTATCGTAACCAAACGTTAACCAGGTAGCGGCAACAGCCTTGGTACTTTCGCGGATGAACGCGGCGTCTTTTACTGTAGTAAGTGTATGAAGATCGGCAATGAACAACAACGATTCGTTCTCGGGCTTACGACTTAATTCTATGGCGGGAATTATTGCGCCTAAAATATTTCCGAGATGCGGAACGTTGGTACTTTGTATGCCTGTTAAGATGCGTGCCATGATTTTGAATGGTGTAAAAATACAGTTTTTGGGAGAATTTCCCGTAAGATTTACCATTAAAGTATCAAGTATCAAGATTAAAGTATCAAGTATCAAGATTAAAGTATCAAGTATCAAGATTAAAGTATCAAGTATCAAGATTAAAGTATGAAGTATCAAGATTAAAGTATGAAGTATCAAGATTAAAGTATTAAGACCGGTTCCATCATTTTTGTCTTGATACCCATTCCTTTGACATTTATCAAAAAACAACATCCCATTCAGTTACTTCCATGCTTTATCGTAACTTTGCGCTGTAATTGATGGAGATCGTACGACTCATATTAACCCCCATTTGGAAGATCTGGTTCTTCATTGCTTTTGCATTACCATTTTTGATCTTGTTCCCGTTTTTTTATCTGGCTTTACGCATGGGTAATATTGCCTTTGCCTTTAAATTAAAAAAAGTTTGGGCAGGCGCCATTTGTGTGTTGTCGGGCATTATTCCGGTCATTCATTACAAACATGGAAAATATACTCTTCCTAAAACCTGTATCATCGTTTGTAATCACACTTCTTATCTGGATATTGTGTTAAGCGTATTTTATATCAGGCATACCGCTCTTTACATGGCCAAATCGGAATTGCTTCAAATACCTTTGTTCAGCATCTTTTTCAAGTATATGGATATTCCGGTTAATCGTAAGAGTAAAATGGATTCGCATAAAGCATTTACCGATGCCGGTAAAAAAATAGATGAAGGTTACAGTATGATCATCTACCCCGAAGGCACTATAGCCAACGAAGGCGTATTAAAGCCTTTTAAAAATGGCGCTTTTAAATTGGCCATAGAAAAACAGGTGCCGGTTGTACCGGTTGTTTGTTTGAATAATTGGAAATTATTGCAAAACGGCGGCTTTTTTAAAAGCTTTGGTCGACCCGGCGTTGCCCGCATAATTGTTGGCAGGCCTATTGAAACAACGGGTTTAACCGAAGAAAATTTAATAGATTTACGTGACGAGGCCAGAACCTTTATTTTGGACGAACTACTAAAATATAATGGCAAACAAGATTGATATAAAAACCGTTGATGAGATTGCGCATTTGGCGCGTCTGGAGTTTAACGAAGAAGGTAAAACGGGCATTTTAAATGATATGAACCGGATGCTTGTGTTTGTGGATAAACTCAATGAACTAAATACCGATAATGTTGAGCCCTTGATCTACCTGACCAACGAAACCAATATTACGCGCGAAGACGTAGCACAAACCACCATTACTCAGGCAGAAGCCCTAAAAAATTCTCCTAAAAAAGATTCGGATTACTTTAAAGTTCCTAAGGTTATAGACCAGCCCTGATTAATTTAAAGGCTTGGGGCCTCTTAGGTTACGTTGGCACCCTTAAAATTTTACCTTTTGTGTAACTCGTTTGCTTTTTTAGCGTATAATTGTAATACACTAATCCTTACGTTTATGCCAATTAATGCCGTAACCTTCCACAAAATTGAAAAGGAGGAAATTCCTAAATTAAAGTTTCCTGATATCGAGGTTTTAATGGATGATGACCAGATAAAAGAGCGGGCCCATGAATTGAGCCGCGCCTTAACACTGGGAAATTTAGAGCATGCCAAGATCAAAATATATTTTGAGGACGACAGTCAGAGACATTTAGTAGAAACCACTGTTTGGGGCGTTACCGATAAGCGTGTTATTTTAAAACAGGGCACAGTCATTCCTATCAATCGCATTCATCAGGTCAAGATCTGAATATCCAATTTTGCTGAACTCATAATGAACAGGGATCAAAAATCCGGATCTTTGGAGTTCTTAGTGTAG
>JBGASH010000129.1:0-8979 GCA_044229775.1 Bacteroidia bacterium | reverse complement strand
GCGGCAAATTGCGAATACTGGATGCTATTTGGGCCGATTTGATCAAAAAAACCGGAGCCAGCGAATCGTCCTTACAATAGAAACTAAAATCTGTAAATGCTTTTATGGCTCTGTTGGCTTCCATTACATTTACTTCAATACTTTTTAAAATGATACTATCGTTCTTTTGCGCTTCCCTGAATAAACTTTTACAATCGGTAGAGTACGCCGAATTAGCGGTGGCTGAATTAACGGTAACCGAATCGCTTTTAACTTCAATTGTTTTATTGGTTGGCGATTCTTTACAGGAAGAAAAAAATAGCATTAATGCAATTATACCTGAGAGTTTATGCATTTACTTTTTGGGTCTATACACTTTGGTCTTGTAATCGGCGTTAAAATTTCCTTTACTGATGTCGGAAAGTTTTCCGGCAATAAGTTTTCGTTTAAATGGGGTTACTTTATCGGTAAATAATTTTCCTTCAATGTGGTCATATTCGTGCTGAATAACACGGGCAATAACCCCTTCGTATGTTTCGGTATGTTTTTTGAAGTTCTCATCAAGGTACTCGATCTTAATTTTTGGTTTTCTAAACACGTCTTCACGTAACTTAGGAATGCTTAAACAGCCTTCGTTGAATTTCCATTCTTCCCCTGTTTCTTCTAATATTTTAGCGTTAATGAATACTTTTTTAAAATTTTTCATTTCCGCCATCTCCTTATCACTGAACTCGCGCTCATCATCATCTTCATCCCTTTCGCTAAATGGCGTTGCATCCACTATGAATAAACGTATCGATCTATTGACCTGAGGCGCAGCTAATCCAACACCGTTAGCTTCATACATGGTTTCGAACATATCTTTAATGAGTTGATCAAGACCTTCGTAATTCTGATCTATATCAACTCCCACTTTTCTGAGAACAGGATCTCCATATATGATTATTGGAAGTACCATTACGTGTTATTTTATCTGGTATAATTCGGTGCTTCGCGTGTAACAACTACGTCGTGCGGATGACTTTCTTTTACACCGGCCGCTGTTATTCTGATAAATTTCGCTTTTTGCAATGTTTTTATGTCTTTTGCCCCGCAATAGCCCATACCTGCCCTTAAACCTCCAATGATCTGATAGATCACTTCCGATAAATTGCCTTTATATGGCACGCGACCACTGATCCCTTCAGGAACCAGTTTCTTAATATCATCTTCCATATCCTGAAAATAACGGTCTTTAGATCCCTTCTGCATGGCTTCCAATGATCCCATTCCACGATACGCCTTGAATTTACGCCCTTCAAAAATAATAGTTTCTCCCGGACTCTCTTCCACACCGGCAAACATACCACCCATCATAACGGTTCCGGCACCTGCGGCAAGCGCTTTTACAACATCACCGGTAAATCGAATACCACCATCAGCCACCAAAGGAATATTTTTTCCTTTTAACGCTTCTGCCACATTTAAAATAGCCGATAATTGTGGTACGCCCACACCGGCAATAACCCGTGTGGTACAAATAGAACCAGGACCAATTCCAACTTTCACCGCATCGGCGCCCGCTTTGTAAAGATCGATGGCCGCAGCTCCGGTTGCAATATTACCTACTATCACCTGAAGGTCCTTATATTTCTTTTTTACTTCTTTCAACTTATCCATTACGCCTTTTGAATGGCCATGCGCTGTATCAATGCTGATAGCATCTACATTGGCATTTACAAGGGCGTCAATTCGCTCCATTGTATCATTTGTTACACCTACAGCAGCAGCCACACGCAAACGGCCCACTTCGTCTTTACAGGCATTAGGACTTGCTTTAATTTTAAGAATATCTTTATATGTAATTAATCCCACCAGTTTATTGTGTTTATCCACAATGGGTAATTTCTTTATCTTATGTTTTTGTAAGATCTCTTCGGCTTGCTTTAATGAAATACCCGGATTAGCAGTCACCGATTTATCGGCAGGGGTCATAACCATGCGTACCGGTTTACTACGGTCTTTTTCAAAACGAAGGTCGCGATTGGTGATGATACCGGTAAGTTTATTTTGTTTATCTACTAAGGGGATACCGCCAATTTTATTTTCGGTCATAAGATCGAGCGCATCGCCCACTGTTGAAGCTTCATTTAAAACAACGGGCTCCATGATCATGCCGCTTTCGCTGCGTTTAACTTTACGCACATGCATGGCTTGCTCGGCAATGGTCATATTCTTATGCAAAACGCCAATTCCGCCTTCCTGCGCAATGGTAATAGCCAGTTGGTATTCGGTAACTGTGTCCATTGCCGCGGATACAATAGGCGTATTGAGTTTTATGGAACGGGTAAGGTAACTCGAAATATTTACTTCGCGAGGCAACACTTCCGAGTAATCCGGAACCAATAATACATCATCGTAAGTGAGCCCTTCGTGGACAAACTTCTGATCAAAAAAAGATGAAGCCATAGCTGTTGAATTTTAGGTGTTAAAATTCGTACAAATATAATAAAAATTTCCGCCGTGTCAAGCCATGTTATTAGCACTTTATTAATAAATTGGGGTGAGGATTAATGCTAATAACATTTTTACATTATTTAAGAGATTTATAGGATTATAAATCGCCGATTTGGGGTTAAATGTTATCTTTGCCATCACAAATTTAATTGTATGATAAAAAATATAATTAGCGGAGCAATTTTACTGCTTTTTTTGAGTGCCTGCAGTGGCAATGATAAAAAAAGTGAAGGTCTTTCAACCGGTGATATTTCCAATAGTGCCGGCAACGGGGCGAAAGGAGATCTTCCGGACATTAAATTTGATGAAGAAGAGCACGATTTCGGAAAGATCACGCAAGGCGAAAAAGTATCTTTTAGTTTTGTGTTCAAGAATACCGGAAAAAGCAATTTGATAATTAGTTCTGCCGCCGGAAGCTGCGGATGTACTGTACCGGAGTGGCCAAAAGAACCGATATTGCCTGGTAAAGAAGGAAAAATAAACGTGGTATTTAGCAGCGAAGGTCGCGCCGGACTACAGGAAAAAACCGTGAATGTGGTTACCAATTGTGAACCGAGTACCCGCCAGATCCGCTTTAAAGCAGAAGTAATTGTACCCGAAACCGTAAAAGAAGAAATTTAAAAATATGATCCCGATAGCTATCGGGAACGAAATACAAAGAGAAAAATTAAGTATTAAAAAATAAATCTAAAATCTATAATATGTTGAATCAATTAATTTTAATGGGCGCCCCTCAGCAAGGTGGAAACCCTATAATGCAAATTTTACCATTGGTACTTATCATTGTTGTTTTTTATTTTTTCATGATCCGCCCACAGATGAAAAAAGCAAAAGATCAGAAAAAATACATTGAAGCTTTAAAGAAAGGCGATAAAATTTTAACTATAGGCGGTATTTATGGTAAGATCGTAGAGTTACGCGAAGATGCTACTATCATTATGGAAGTAGAAGACGGTTCAAAAATGAAGATCTCCAAAAATGCCGTTTCTTTAGACGCCTCCGCTACTCTAAACCAAAATCCGTAATTAAAAAAGGCAAATGGCATTAAACAAAAAATTAATGCGCGGAAAGCTTTCAGCTTTTCTCATTTGCCTGGCTATTTCAGGGTTTCTTTGGATATCACACGCGCTTAATCTTTATTATAATTATTCGCTCAACATTCCGGTAAAATTCATTAACCTGCCGCATAATAAATTATTGGTTAGTAATCTACCTGCTTCGCTTCGTTTCGATATTAAAACCAGCGGGTTAAAGTTATTATTCGTTTTGCTAAAAAAACCGTTTAGCGAACTCACCATTAATTTCAATGATCTAAAAGGCAACAATAAGCAAAACACCTACTCTATCAGTTCATCCAATGTGAACCTCGAAAGTATTACTAAGTTTAAACTAACCATTGAGCGTATTAGTCCTGACACGCTTTTTTTTACCTCTAAAAAAGGAATAAGTAAAAATGTGGCTATAAAACCTGTGCTTTTTATTACGGCTGATAAAGGGATCGCGGTTTCAAAACCACTTATTACGCCCGCTTTTATTACTATTACGGGCGACAGCGCTTCTATTAAGAATATTGACAGTATATCTACCGCTCCTTTATATTTAAATCAAATGAATAAGAACTACAATGGTAAATTAGCGCTAGTGAGTCCATCGGAATCGGTTTATTTGAATTTAAATGAAGTTAGTATAAGTATACAGGCCGATAAATTATTGGAAAAAGAGATCGAATTACCGGTTGAGATCTTAAATAAACCCGAAGGCAAAAACATTAAGGTGTTTCCCGCAAAAGTTAAAGTACGATTTTCAACCGCCTTTAACGATCTTAACGATGTTGAACCGAACAATTTCAAAGCCATGATCAACTTTTCTAAAATAAAAAAAGGCTATAACAAATTGCCGGTTGAATTATCCATTGTTCCAACCCAGGCATTGATCATTTCTATTGAGCCGACCGAAGTTGAATATTTAATTTTTAAAACGCCATGATAGCAGGATTGACAGGTGGCATTGGGAGCGGCAAATCGACCGTAGGCGAATTGTTCGCGGTTTTAGGCTGTGCAGTATATAATTCGGATGAGCGTGCAAAAGAAATGTATCTCCTTCCGGAAGTCAAAGAAAAAGTGATAAGCGCTTTGGGAAAAGAAGCCTATTATCATGATGGGAAAATAAACAAGGATTTTATAAGTCTGAAGATCTTTAACGACGCCTCGCTTCTTGAAAAAATAAATGGTATCATTCATCCAGCCGTTGCCGAAGACTTTAAAAAATTTGTAAAGGAAAATCCCGAGAAGATCATTATTAAAGAAACCGCTTTGCTTTTTGAAGCGGAAATAAATAAGCAGGTCGACAAAAGTATTTTGGTGACCTCACCTTTGGAATTAAAGATAAAGCGTCTTCAAAAACGCGATGCTTCAACCGTTGAACAAATTACCGCGCGGATAAAAAATCAAATAAGTGATGAGCAAAAGATCCCACAAAGTGATTTTGTGATAGTAAACAATGAAATAGAAGCCTTGATCCCACAGGTTTTAGCCATCTATAAAAAATTAAAAGATGCTTAGGAAAGATTTTCTGGTAAGACAATTTGAAGAATTCGGGAAATTCTTAGGGATCGTTTTCGGATTGAAGAACAACCAAAAATGGGCCGAACTCGAGGAGCTCATCAATTCTAATTCCGAAAAATTTACTTCACTTAAAATTGCAGCGGTTGAAAAAATAGCCAATGAAGATCTTATTGAAAATTTAACATCTACACATAAACTTAACGAAGCACAATTACAAATGCTGGCCGACCTGCTTTATGAAAAAGGAATTGCCTATTTAAAACAGTTTAAAGAAGAAGAAGCAAACCTCCTCCTCGGCAAAGCTCTGTTGATCTATTCTTACGTTAAGGAAAACGCGTTAGATAGTGATTTTTCGCTCGACCGACATTTTAAAATGCAAACAATTGAACAATTGTTATCCTAGTAGATCATTTTAATTTCCTTAACATTGAACGACCGCGTTTCCTTATTTGCGGTTTCAATAAGCAGTTGTCCAGCATCGTTCACGCCCGCAATTTTTGCTTTATATCGCTTGTTACCTTCCTCAAAATCCATCTCCCCATTCATACCAAATAATCTTTTCAGGTAAGCTTCATCAATTTCATCAAATTTTTCTGCCCTCAGCTTCAAATACCATTTTTCAATATACTTTAATATGGCATTCATGGCCTTTCCAACTTCCATATCATTCCCTGTAAGGAGTTTTATAGAAGTAACCGAAGATAAACCATCAAAAATGATCTGGTTCACATTCAATCCTATCCCGATCACGCTCCAAAGTATGATGTCCTCTTTAAAACTATTTTCAATGAGTATTCCGGCCACCTTATTTTTGTTTATTAGCATGTCATTTGGCCATTTAATTTTAATGTCAAATTGACCTTCATTCAGCAGTTCCGTCAATACGTCATGCAAGGCCAAAGCCGTGACCTTGCTTAAATAAAATGCCTTTTTTACGCTTAAAAATGTTGGCTTTAAGATAACGGAAAGTGTAATATTCATTGAGGATTCCGTTTGCCATGAGCTTCCTCTTTGTCCCCTTCCTGCCGTTTGTTCATCGGCAAAAACTACTGTGCCCTCATTGGTATTAACGTTCTTTAACAGGTCAATGGCATAGGAATTGGTGCTCTCTGTACTAGGAAGAAAAATCTTATTTTGACCTATAAATAGTGTTGTCATTAAGCCAAAAAGGTTAAATTTGTTGCTTAGTGTAAACTTAAGAACTATTTACACAAAAAGACCTTTATGGCTAAAAAAATTATAAAAAAAGTTACGAAGAAAACCGGCAAAAAAGTCGCCAAAAAAACCAGCGCGTCTAAAAGTCAAAAGAAAGCCTCTTCTTCTAAAAAAAAGAGCAAGCTACCCGTTAAAAAAGGAAGCAAAAAAATTGTAAAGACCAAAAAGACAGTAAGTGAAAAAGAACGTCAGGTAAAGGAAGCTAACCTGATCGTTAATTCTGAAAAGAAACGATCGGCCCGGCCTTCAATAGGAAAAGGTAAACGCGAAAAAAAGAATATCACATCCGAACAAACCTCTTCTTTATTAGACGCCATTGTAGATGGCATGCAGGAAAAAAAGGCGCATAACATTACCGTTCTTAATTTGTCGGATCTGGAGAATCGTGTGGCTGATTTTTTTGTGATATGTGATGCGGAGAGTAAAATTCAGGTTGAAGCGATCGCCGATTCGGTAAGAGAGACCGTAACAAACAAAACCAACGAAAAGCCTTATCACGCCGAAGGGTTTGAAAACGCCGAGTGGATCTTAATAGATTATATTAACATTGTGGCGCACGTTTTTCAGAAAGAAACACGCGATTATTATAATGTGGAAGGATTGTGGGCGGATGCCGACATACAAATGATAAACAACTAATTTAAAAGGGATTTTTTATAAACGAATTAAAAATTCCACCTGACAGCATGAGCGAAGAAATTAAAAATACTGAGAATACCAATCCGGCCCCGGTTAACAACGCCAATTCCAGCCAGGAAGAGGAGCGTAAGAAGCAGTTCGAGAAAATGAAAGAAAAATTTTCGAAGCAACCGTCTGGTTTTGGCGGCAAAAACAGCGGTAATAATTTTTACTGGATCTATGGTCTTGTAATTGTAGGACTATTATTCATCACCTTCTTTGGCACTAATTTTTCATCAAAGATGCGTGAAGTGAGTCAGTCGAAATTTGAACAGGACATGCTTAGAAGAGGCGATGTTATTGACGTTAATATTGTGAATGAAAAGATCGCTAAGATCACCATCAATCCTGATAGTTTATCATTAGACCGTTATATTGATCCCGCTACTTCGCACGTTTATTTTGATAAAAAAACACCTGGACCACACTTCTTCTTAACCATTTCGAAAGATGATTTCTTAAGGCGACTCGAAAAAGTTCAAGACGATGCCGGTATCCCAAAAAACAAACAGATCTATCCGCATTATTCGGAAGAAACAAGTTGGGTGAATGAATTGACCTGGATAGCTCCTATTTTAATTATGGTGGTGTTGTGGTTGGTAATGATGCGCCGTATGAGTGGCGGTTCGGGCGGTCCGGGACAAATTTTCAACATCGGAAAATCAAAAGCGGTTCTATTTGATAAAGACACCAATGTAAATACCACGTTTAATGATGTTGCCGGATTAGACGGTGCAAAATTAGAAGTAATGGAAATTGTGGATTTTTTAAAGAATCCGAAAAAATATACTGATCTGGGCGCTAAAATCCCGAAAGGAGCCTTATTAGTTGGCCCTCCGGGTACCGGAAAAACCTTATTGGCAAAAGCGGTTGCCGGCGAAGCCAAAGTGCCGTTCTTCTCTTTATCAGGTTCCGACTTTGTGGAAATGTTTGTAGGTGTTGGTGCCTCTCGTGTTCGTGATCTGTTCCGTAATGCAAAAGAAAAAGCGCCTTGTATTATTTTTATTGATGAGATCGACGCCATTGGTCGTGCTCGTGGAAAAAGTATTTCTGCCGGCTCTAACGATGAACGTGAAAATACTTTGAACCAATTACTGACCGAAATGGATGGCTTTGGTACAAACAGTGGTGTTATTATTTTAGCGGCCACTAACCGTGCCGATATTTTAGACAGAGCCTTAATGCGTGCAGGACGTTTCGATCGCCAGATCTATGTTGATATGCTTACGACATGAACGAGCGTAAAGAAATTTTTAAAGTGCATTTAAAGAGTATTAAGATCGACGATTCGGTTGATATTGATTTCTTAGCCCGCCAAACCCCTGGATTCAGCGGTGCGGATATTGCCAACATTTGTAACGAATCGGCTTTAATTGCGGCACGTTCTAATAAAAAACAAGTTACTAAACAGGATTTCTTAGACGCGGTTGACAGAATTATTGCAGGGTTAGAAAAGAAAAATAAAATCATTACTCCAGGTGAAAAACGTGTTATCGCTTTCCACGAAGCGGGTCACGCTACTGCCAGTTGGATGTTAGAACACGCCTCGCCTTTAGTAAAAGTTACCATTGTCCCTCGTGGAAGATCACTTGGCGCTGCCTGGTATTTGCCGGAAGAAAGACAGATCACCACCTTTGAACAAATAATGGACGAGATGTGCGCTGCTTTAGGCGGACGTGTAGCGGAGGAAATTATTTTTGGAAAAGTTAGCACCGGCGCTTTAAGCGATCTTGAAAAAATAACCAAACAAGCTTATGCCAGTATAGTGTATTACGGCTTGAACGATAAAATTGGAAATATTAGTTATTACGACAGCAGCGGACAATCGGAATACAACTTTGGAAAACCTTATAGCGAAGCTACTGCCAAGACCATTGATGAAGAAGTTAAGAAAGTAATTGATGTTGCTTACGCGCGCACCAAACAAATATTAACCATGCATAAAGATAAACTCACCATGCTGGCCGAAAAATTATTGGAGAAAGAGGTGATCTTTAAAGAAGACCTGGAAGAGATCTTTGGTAAGCGTCCGTTCGATAAACAGCTA
>JBGASH010000128.1:0-8684 GCA_044229775.1 Bacteroidia bacterium | reverse complement strand
TGTTCCACCGGGGATTGAAAATTATTTCAGCAACGTAAAAAACTATCTGCACATTGGCGGCAATGCCCTTTCGTTGACCCGTGAAGATTTTAGTGTAGATACGCCACGAAAATTTAATGTGGTGGTAGTGCTTATGGAAAGCATGTCGGTTCACAAAATGGGACTTTTAGGAGGACCGGTTCTTACTCCCGAGCTCAATAATATAATTAAAGAATCGGTGTTTTTTGATCACTTCTATTCCTCCGGCATTCACACCTTTAATGGCATATTCTCTACTCAAACCGGTTTCCCAAGCATCTTTACCGACCACGCGCTTAACAAATACAACCAAAAACCCTTCAACGGCATTGGTACAATATTAAAAGCGAACGGCTACAATAATTATTTTTTTAGCACGCACGACCCTAATTTCGATAACATGTCGGGATTTTTAAGACTAAACGGGTATTCTAACATTATTGGTGAATTTGATTTTCCATCGTCGGAGGCCATAAGTACGTTAGGTGTACCCGACCATATTTTGTTCAAACACATAATTGATAAGATAAATAGCGGAACCCCAAACACCCCTTTTCACACTTTTATTTTAACGGCCAGCGATCATGGCCCGTGGACAGTACCGGATGATATTTCATTTAAACCCGATGCTAAAACCGAAGAACAACGCGCCACACAATATGCCGATTGGGCTATAGGCGAATTTATGCGAAATGCCAAAAAACAAAGCTGGTACAACAATACTATTTTTATGTTCTTGGGCGATCACGGCTATTATGTAGATAACACTTATCAAATGCCCTTGAGTTATAACAACATTCCCTTTGTTATTCATTGTCCCGCCCTTTTAAAATCCGATACCATTCCCAACGTTGGAGCACAGTACGATGTGTTTGCCACTATTATGGGATTATTAAAAATAAACTACGCGAACGAAAGTTTTGGCGTAGATCTGTTAAAAGAAAAACATCCTTACGTTTATTTCAGTGCCGATGATAAATACGGTGTTATGCATGAGAACGGTTATTTTTATTTTGATCTAATGGAAACCAAAGAACAACACGTTAGAAAAGGCTTCAGGATCGATGATAAGGAATATTACAATGAAAAGAAAAGCTTTGGGGATAGTATGGATACCAATGCCTGGTCCATCATTCAAACGGCCAATTACATAATTCATCAAAAATATTACAATAAATAGTATATTTACATCTTAAAATCAAACACTATGGCTTATCAATTATTAAAAGGAAAACGCGGAATTATTACCGGTGCTTTAGATGCTAATTCCATTGCCTGGAAAGTGGCTGAAAAATGTCATGAAGAGGGGGCAACATTTGTTTTAACCAACGCGCCAATTGCGATGCGAATGGGCGAAATAAATAAGCTGGCCGAAAAGACCGGTTCTAAAATTATTCCTGCCGATGCCACTAACGTAGAAGAGCTAAATAAATTATACACCGAAAGTATCGCTCACTTAGGTGGTAAAATTGATTTTGTTTTACATTCTATCGGAATGAGTGTTAATATCCGTAAAAACATTCCTTACACCGAATTAAATTACGATTACTACAATAAAGGAATTGATGTTTCCGCATTGTCTTTTCATAAACTATTGGCTAGTGCTTATAAATTAGATGCCTTAAACGAACATGCCTCAGTTGTTGCGTTATCATATATCGCCGCCCAACGTGCTTATCCTTTTTACACCGATATGGCCGACATCAAAGCCATGCTCGAAAGTATTGCCCGCACTTTTGGTTATCATTATGGGAAATCAAAAAAAGTAAGAATCAATACCGTTTCCCAATCACCAACAAGAACCACCGCAGGTGGTGGCATAAAAGGCTTTAGCGAATTTTTTGATTTCGCTCAGCTTCAATCACCGTTAGGAAACGCTAGCGCCGATGATTGCGCCGCGTTTTGCGTTGCGTTATTCTCGGATCTTACAAAGATGGTAACGATGCAAAATCTTTATCATGATGGCGGCTATAGCACCACCGGTATCAGTCAGGAACTGATCGAGAAAATTTAATAATGTTTAGAGCCGTTTTTTTACTTTCTTTTTTATTTTTTACTTCTGCTTTCGGGCAAAACACCACTTGCGTTTTAAAACACAGCGATCCCGCCAAAAATAAAGTGCACAGCATTTGTGGTGAAATTGACGGTGATTGGCTTATTTATAACCCGGAAGGGAAGATCATTGCCGAGGGTCCTTATAAGAACAAAAAAAAGAACGGCAAATGGAAAGAATACAAAGACAGCGTTGAAGTAAGTTTTGGAAATTATATTGACGATGTGAAAAATGGCACGTGGGTCACCAAAAATAATAAAGTGACCGTTACTAAAGGCGCATATAAGAATGGGGAACCTAATGGTAAGTGGAAATATTATTATCCTACCGGAAAAATAATGAAAAAAGGGAAATACAAAGAAGGAATGATGGTAGGTTCGTGGGATTTTTATAGCGCAGGCGGAGAAAAAACCCTAACCGAAGTTTATCATTAAACATGCAATTAACTTACAAACCCTTTCAACTGGAGTTCAAACATCCGTTTGGTGTTTCTTCTAACAGCAGAACGCACACACCGGTAGTGTTTGTAAAAATTGAGATCCATGGTTTTGTTGGTTACGGTGAAGCTTGTCTCCCACCCTACCTCGGTGAAACCACCGAAAGTACCATTTCGTTTTTGCAAAACGTTCAAAGCCTTCTCAAAAAATTCAGTAATCCTCTGCAAGCGCCCGAGATCTTGTTAGAGATCGATAAATTATCAGCAGGAAATAATGCCGCTAAAGCTTCGGTTGACATGGCGCTTAACGATCTTACCGGTAAAATAGTGGGCCAACCTTTTTATAGCTTCATGGGTTTTGAAAAACCCATACCCACAAATACCTCGTGCACCATTGGTATAAGCGATGAAAAACAAACCGCTCAAAAAATAAATGAAGCCAACGAATTCGCTATTCTCAAAATAAAAGCCGGAACCGAAAATGATAAAGCGTTAGTTGAACTTATTAGAAAGTATAGCGATAAACCCTTGTATATAGACGTGAATCAGGGTTGGAAAGATAAATTTTTTGTACTCGACATGTTGCATTGGTTAAAAGAACGCAACGTGGTTTTAGTGGAACAACCCATGCCTGTTAACCTGTTAGAAGAAATGGCCTGGGTAAAACAACAAAGTCCTTTACCACTAATTGCCGATGAAAGCGTAAAACGTTTGACCGACCTTGATAAAATAAAAGATTGCTTTACTGGAATAAATATCAAGCTCATGAAAAGCACCGGATTGATAGAAGCGCTTAAAATGATCAATTACGCTAAACAAAATAATTTAAAGATCCTGTTAGGCTGCATGGCCGAAAGTTCTTGTGGCGCCTCCGCTATGGCGCAATTAATGAATTTTGGCGATTTTGTTGATTTAGATGCGCCAAATCTTCTGAAAAACGATCCTTTTACAGGGATTTCCTACGTGAACGGAAAAGTAACCTTAAACGATGGTCCCGGCATTGGCGCTAAGCCAAATATTGACCTTTAACTCAGTTACTCTGTAGTGAACTTTAGATCATCATAACGAAATAAAATTTAGGTTTTGCCGTTTAATAATAAGCCCTTAACTTTATAGAAGTGAACATTTATTCTAAAAAACAACGCTGGAAATGGGCCTTATTCGTAATTGCCCTGTTAATTATTTTTACCTCGTTGTGGTACACCAATAATTTAGTGAAACGCATTGCCAACGATGAACGCGCAAAAGTAAGTTTATGGGCCGACGCCGTTAGAAAAAAAGCCGAGCTTATAAAAAAAACCAACGACCTGTTTAGCCGCATCAAACTGGAAGAGCGTAAAAAAGCTGAACTATATGCCGAGGCCACCAAACAATTAGCCAACGATAACGCTGATATTGGTTTTGTTTTAAAAGTTTTGCAGGACAATACAACAGTACCTGTTATTCTTACCAACGAAAAAAACCAGATCACGCCTTCTACCCCTTCACGAAATTTAGATTCACTAAAAAGCAAAGACACGTCTTATTTGCGTGAGGAATTAAATATTATGCGCGAAAAATACGCGCCGGTTGTAATTGACGTTTACAAGGGCATGAAAAATTATTTGTACTATAAAGACAGCAAAGTATTTTCTGACATACAATTGGTATTTGGTAATTTAACCCGTTCTTTTTTGGAAGAAGTAGCCGTTAATACAGCCGCTGTTCCGGTTATCTATACGGATTCCAGCCAAACCGTTGTGATAGAAAAAAACGATAAAATTGATTCGGCAAAAATAAACACACCCGAAAAATTAAAAGCTACCCTTAACAATTTAGCAAAGCAAAACGATCCTATTCCAATTGATCTGGGTGACGGACAAACCAATTATATTTTTTATGCCGAGTCGGCCCTGCTTACCAAATTAAAATATTATCCTTACGTGCAATTCGGTGTGATAGGTTTATTTTTATTGATCGCTTATGTTTTATTCAGTACCGCCCGAAAAGCCGAACAAGATCAGGTTTGGGTTGGTATGAGTAAAGAAACCGCCCATCAGTTAGGAACCCCGCTTTCTTCGCTAATGGGATGGAATGAGCACTTGCGGAGTTTAGGAGTTGATGAGAACGTTGTGAACGAAATGAACCGCGATATCAAACGCCTGGGTACTATTACCGAACGTTTTTCTAAAATTGGTTCACAGCCTACTTTGCAGGATGAAGATGTTTGCGTGGTAATGAAAAATTCTTTGGATTACTTAAAGCAGCGCACTTCTAAAAATGTGGCGTACGAATTACAAACACCCAATAAGGAAGTGCACGTTCAAATGTCGGTTGCCTTATTTGAATGGGTGGTTGAAAATTTATGTAAGAACGCGGTGGACTCGATGGATGGTAAAGGACAATTGACCGTAAGAATTGAAGAGATACCTGAAGGCATTGCGATCGATATATCGGATACCGGAAAAGGAATTCCCAAATCAAAATTCAAAACCGTTTTTGAACCGGGATTCACCACCAAACAACGCGGTTGGGGACTGGGCTTATCGCTCTGTAAACGTATAATCGAAAATTACCATAAGGGCAAGATCTTTGTGTTGAGCAGCGAAGCCAATAAAGGAACAACATTTAGGATTTTACTGAACAGATTTTAATAATTAGACTGATAATTTTATTCCACCTACTTTTTTCTTAGTCAAAAAAGTAGGCAAAAAGACAAGGCAAAAGGATCGCTCACCCACAAAGCCACACGGCATCGCCTTTTGCCATGGCTCACGCGCCGTTTCAGAAAGAATAAATCAAATCGATCAGGTTGTTTTTTCAATTTTAAAAAATAGGGTGTCAAAACATCAATTGGAACGTCCTTTTGGTTTAAACAACTGTGCGCAGGCCTGCCATACGCCGGGCGTGAGTAGCCTGTGTGCTGAACGGATCGTATGGCTTGACTTTTTTGCTTACTTTTTGGGTCAAGCCAAAAAGTAAGAGAAGAAAAGATCTCATGAAAGTAATAAAATAAATTGTGTAATTTTACTCATCCTTATTTAGCATTATGAATCAAGCATACATTATAAACGGCGTAAGAACCGCCATCGGAAATTTTGGAGGCACTTTATCAACTGTAAGAACAGATGATCTGGCCGTAGTTGTATTAAAAGAATTAGTGAAAAAAAATCCGGGCGTTGATTGGAAATTAGTAGGCGATGTGATAATGGGTTGTGCCAATCAAGCCGGTGAAGATAACCGTAACGTTGCCCGTATGGCTTTGTTGATGGCAGGTTTACCGGTTTCGGTACCCGGACAAACCGTGAATCGTTTATGCGCATCGGGATTAAGCGCCGCGATGGATGCTGCCAGATATATTCAAACCGGCGATGCCGAATTAATGATCGCTGCAGGTGTAGAAAACATGACCCGTGGTCCATGGGTGATGAGTAAAGCCGGTTCGGCATTTGGGCGCGATCAACAGCTATTTGACAGTAGTTTTGGTTGGAGATTCATTAATCCCAAATTAAAAGAACTCTACGGTACCGATGCCATGGGAGAAACTGCTGAGAACGTAGCGGAGTTACATAAAATAAACCGTGATGATCAGGATAAATTTGCGTTATGGAGCCAGCAAAAAGCGGCCAAGGCCATTTCATCCGGAAGATTAGCGAAAGAAATTGTGGCTGTTGAGATCCCACAAAAAAAAGGCGATCCAATAAAGTTTGATAAAGATGAATTTGCAAAACCCGCTACCACATTAGAAGGATTGCAAAAATTGAAGGCATCATTTAAAAAAGATGGTACCGTTACAGCAGGAAATGCTTCTGGCTTAAATGACGGCGCAGCAGCATTATTATTAGCCGGAGAAAAAGCCATCAAACAATTTAATTTAAAACCCATAGCTCGCATTGTATCCAGCGCTGTTACCGGAATAGAACCACGCATCATGGGTTTAGGTCCGGTTGAAGCCGCGAATACCGCCCTAAAAAAAGCGGGATTGAATTGGAAAGATATGGATATTATTGAATTGAACGAAGCCTTCGCGGCACAAAGTTTAGGTTGCACCCGTCAATGGAAATTGGAAGATAACGACCCTCGCATAAACCCTAACGGTGGCGCTATAGCTCTTGGTCACCCCTTAGGAATGAGTGGCGCACGGATCTTAAACTCGGCCGCCATCGAATTACAGATCCAGAATAAAAAATACGCGTTAGTTACTATGTGTATTGGTGTGGGACAAGGATATGCGGCAGTGATTGAGAAATGCTGATTTGTGAGAGGTTGAGAATGGGCGAGACCTAAATAAACCCTCTCGCCTTTAATTCCAGGTATTTATTTAATGTATTTACAGTAAGTTGTTCGGGTTTGGTATACACACAATGTATGCCCAGTTTTTTCAGCTCTAAAACCACTTGTCGTTTTTCGTAATCAAATTTACGGGCAATGGTTTGGGTATAAATTTCGCCGGTATGTTGCGCGGGTTTGTTAAGCAGTTCGTCGAGTTCGGTATTCTCAAACAAAACCAAAACCAATAAATGGCTTTTAGCTATTTGCCGCAAGTATTTTAACTGTCGGCGTAAACCGCTTAGCGTTTCAAAATTGGTGTAAAGTAATAACAAACTTCGTTGCGTGATCTTTGTTTTTACGGTTGTCATCAGTACTTCAAAATTACTTTCCAGAAAATCGGTTTTAGCATTATACAAAACTTCTTGTAAGCGTTGCAATTGGTTCCCTACCCTATCGGCCCGCACCATAAAATTTATGTCGTTCGAAAAACCAATTAATCCGGGCTTATCATGTTTAATGTAACTTACATGACTTAAAACCAGGGCGGCATTAATTGAATAATCCAACAAACTTAATTCGTTAAAAGGCATCTTCATTATCCTGCCCATGTCAATAACGCTATACACTTGTTGCGCTTTTTCGTCGGTGTAATGATTTACCATCAACTGATTCTTACGGGCTGTGGCCTTCCAGTTTATGGTGCGAATATCGTTTCCGTTAACGTATTCTTTAATATGATCGAACTCGGTGCTTCTCCCGATCTTTCTTACTTTTTTAATTCCTATATCCGTTAACCGGTCGCTGATGGCCATTAGCTCGTATTGCCGCAATTTTAAGAACGATGGGTAACAGGGCAGCATTTGTTTTTGATCTATGCTGTATTTTTTTTCTACCAAACCTAAAACTGTTCTTACCAGTACATTGATGTTCCCAAAATGAAACTCGCCCCTGCTGGTTGGCCTCAAACTGTATTTGATGCGTTGTCCTTCGCCCGGTACCAAAACTTTTTTAATATTAAATTTCCGGAATTGAAACTGCTCAGGTATTTCGTCAATGATCTCAACATTTACTTTAAAGGAATATAAATTTTTCACACTCAAAAAAATATCATTCTCGTCGCCATTAGATAATTTAAAATAGGTTTGCCTCCCGGCAGTTATACCATTCCTGTTAAAGAACAGGAACAAAATATCGCCGGCAGTAATTAAAAACACTATCCATAAAACAATGATGGAGATATTATATAGGACCGGAAACAAATGCGCGGCAACGAACATGGCTACCACCATTCCCATTAAAAGATAAAGGCGTTTTGTAAAAAAAAGACTTTTATAGAATTGTTTTAGTTTGCCAAACATGGATACTTAAAAGTACTATAATATCCATAAATAAAAAAGGCCGCCTTAGGGGCAGCCTTTTTAAGCAAAATGAAATTTATTATTTATTGATCACAAGTTTACTTACGTTGTTAAAGCTGTTTGTACCAATAACGCGTACAAAATAAATACCGCTGGTTAAAGAAGAAGTGTTTAGCGGAACAATTTGCTCACCTTCCATTAATTTACCGGCATTGTAGGTCATTACCACGCGTCCTGCAACATCCATTACGTTCAATGTGAAATTACCTTCGGTTTCGGTATTAAACCAAACGCTTACATCGTTGCTGGTTGGATTCGGGAATAATTTCATGGAGGTTTCAAAAACCTTGCTATTGCTTACAGTTTCTTCAATACCAATATTGAATGGCGACATGTATTTATCGGTTGACCAAACACCACGACCGTGAGTAGCGGCATAGATCATACCTGAGTTATAAGCCGCCGAGTTACCGTATTTATACCAATTTGGTAATGTTTGTTGTCTGATCTGGAATACCGGAACTCTTGGCAACTGACTACCTGCCGGACCCGTTTCAACTGTCCATAC
>JBGASH010000127.1:0-9435 GCA_044229775.1 Bacteroidia bacterium | reverse complement strand
TGTTATATTTCACATTGTTCACGGAGGTCAGGCAGTTGGTACTACCTGGAACCTTGCACAAGCGCAAGTAAACTCTCAAATTACCGTTTTAAATCAGGATTATGCAGGTGTTGGATACAATACGGGTAATTATCCTGCAACCGCTTTTCAGGCTTACGCTACTAACGCTGGACTTCAAGCTTTAAGTAAAGACGGTAGCGGACGTGTAAAAATCGCGAATTGTTATGTTCAATTTTGTTTAGCTACGAAGGATACTAACAATAACGTATTGGCAGAACCAGGTATTGAGCGTATAAATTACGTTTCAAAAGGCTGGCCTAACCCAATAACATTTGGAACTAACGCCGCTTTTAAAACATTTATTGATGGAACTGTTAAACCAGCCACTATTTGGAACGTGAAAAAATACTTCAATGTATGGTGTACCGATATTAATAGCGGTATTGGTTTATTAGGGTATGCTACTTTCCCTCCTTTAACCGGTTTACCAGGACTTAGTGGTGCAACCGGAACAAATACGGATGACGGTGTTTGGTGTTACTCTCCTTGCATTGGCTCTAAAAATATTTATGCTTCAGGTTTTTATCTTTCAAATTACGATTTAGGCCGTACGCTTACTCATGAAGCTGGTCACTGGTTAGGTTTACGTCACATTTGGGGCGATAACGGACAGTGTGGTGCAACAGATTATTGTGTTGACACTCCTCCTCAGCGTGGTGGTGGTTCAGCTCCTGCAGGATGTAATTTTGGAATTCCTACTTATCCTATTAACGCGGGACTTTGTACTCGTCCTGATGGTTATAACAACGCCAATATTACCAACACCAATGGTGACATGTTCATGAATTTTATGGATTATGTAGATCACCAGTCGATGTATATGTTCACCTGGGATCAACAAACCCGTATTCAAACCTCTATGGCTAACAGCCCTTATAGAAATCAATTAGGAACACATGGTTTATGTTCAATAACTTCTTCGGCAACCGTAGCCAATTTTACTATGAATACAGGTTGTAAAGGCGTTGCTAATACACCAACAAACCTAACTACCGGAGCTCCTGTACCTGTGTATAGTTGGTCGGTTAATCCACCTGCAGGGGTAACTTTTGCACCAAACAATGCCGCTTACAACCCTGCTATTACCTTTCCAAACGCTGGAACCTATACAGTTACTTTGATCTCTAATAACGGTCCTGTAAGCGTATTCTCTTCAACAGTATTGATCAACCCTACTCCAACCGTTACCATTTCAAATCCTTCTCAAACAATTTGCGCGAATGGTACGGCTACGATTAACTCGAGCGGAGCTTCAACATACACATGGTCGGCCGGTGGCGGTAACGCTGCTACTGCTACTTTTGTGGTTGTGGCGTTCACTACTTATACAGTAACCGGAACAGCCTTAGGTTGTACCAATACTGCAGTTGCCTCTGTTGCTACTAAATCACTTCCAATTGTAGGAATAACTGTTGCGCCAAGTAATATTATTTGTGCAGGAGAAACTGTTACACTTACTGCAACCGGTGGTGGAACTTATACCTGGATGCCGGGTGGTGCAAATGGTGCTGTATCTTCTTACACGCCGGGCGCTTCATTGCAGTATACTTGTACTGTAACCGATCCTAATGGTTGTACCGATTTCAATACTAAAACCGTTTTCGTGAATACCTGTTTGGGCATTCAGCAATCGGTAGTAGAAAACAATTATTACAGTGTTTATCCAAACCCTACCACAGGTAAGATCAACATTCAATTAGCGAATAGTAAAACCACGCAATTGATAAATGTTGAAGTATATGATATCATTGGTAAGGCAGTATTAAAACAAGCTTTAATATATAACGTGAACGAAAGCGTTAACAATATTAATATTAATACCTTGCCGGCAGGTTCATATTTCTTGAAATTAAGCAGCGCCGAGGGTATCACTACTAAACCTATCAGGATCATAAAAAGTAATTAACTTTTAGCTTTTAATAAAAAGGCAGGCCATTGAGCCTGCCTTTTTTGTTTTAACACCTTGCTTTGTTACATTTACCCAAAAAAACGCATGATAAAGACAGTAACATACGGAATAGAGATCTCTGTGGAGTGTGATTATTGGCCTCAACAATCATCGCCCCGGGAAAACAATTATTTTTTTGTTTACTTTATTACAATTGAAAACAAAAGTGATTTTGCAGTTCAGTTGATCAAACGGCACTGGGATATATTTGACAGCAACGGAGAAAAGAGACAAGTGGATGGCGAAGGTGTTGTTGGTGAAACTCCGGTTATAGAGCCAGGCGAAAAATTTGAATACAACAGTGGTTGTAATCTTATAACCGAGCTCGGCTATATGAAAGGATACTACACCATGAAACGGATTATTGATAATAAAGAAATTGTTGTTCAGATCCCTGAATTCAATTTAGTGGTTCCGGCAAAATTAAATTGATCTTTCTTTTTATTTCCGGTTAGGCCGGATAAACGACGTAATTACGCGGCGTTTCAAATAGCGTCACCTCTATTTCCAGATCCTTATCCAATTTTTTTCGCATCAAGTCATAAATTACTCTGGCAATATTTTCGGCAGTAGGATTTAAGTTTTTGAATTCTACGGTGTCTAAATTCAAATTTTTATGGTCAAATCGTTCGGTGATCTCTGCTTTTAAAAGTTCATTCAGTGTTTTGAGATCTATCACAAAGCCCGTTTGCTCGTTTACTTTTCCGGTAACCTTAAAATGCAGATCGTAATTATGTCCGTGATAATTCGGATTATTACAAAGTCCAAATACTTCATCATTCTTTTGATCGCTCCAGGCCGGATTGAACAATCGGTGTGCACTGTGAAATGTGATCTTTCTTACTACAGATGTTTTCATGTCATTTACAATATTGGTCATATAATTTAAAGGCAACAGTATCTCCTAAACTGTCGGCTTTGTTAAGGTCCTCGCAGGCACCCCGCTTATCTTTTCTGGCAAATTTAATTGCCGCTCTGTTCACATAGGCCGAGGGATAATCGAATTTTAATTTGATGGCGTGATCAATGTCTTTCATCGCTTCCACCAATTGCTTGTTGCCGCCTTTTGCCGCGCCGCGATAATTATAACTAACCGGATTACGGTCGTTAATTTTTATGGCTTCGTCAAGGTCGGCAATGGCCCCGCTAAAATCATTGGCGTTGATCTTTGCCGACCTCTCTGGCGATCAATGCTTCCTCGTCCTTTGGAAAAGCATCTATCACAATATTCCAGTCGCTTATCGATCCTTTATAATCGGCATTCTCAAACCGAGCTTTTGCCCTTAATTCGTAAACAATGTAATCTATTTTATCGGCCGGCATAACTTTTACCGCTTCATTAAATTCTTTCACCGCATAATTGTAATCTTTCAATTCTAAACGGGCCCTGCCTTTCAAGATCATGGCATCAATATATTTTGGTCTTAAATTGATTGCGGCACCGGCTGTTTCTAAAACGCCTTTATAATCCGCTCCCACAAACATCAGTTTTGCCCTATTATATAAAAATTCAGCATCCTCGACTCCCTGATGCGCTGCGCTATCATAAAACTTCTTGCATTCTTTGTAATCGGCCCCGTCAAAATAAATATCTCCCATTAGTTTAAGCGCTTGAAAATTATTGGGATCGATTTTTAGAGCCGCCTTAAGATTCTTTTCGGCCGCATTGATCGAATTCAATTTCATAAATGCATACCCCGTTTTAACATAAGCTTCAGTATAGTCTTTTTTAATTTTAAGCGCTTTTTTCAACACCGCTATTCCTTCTTTATATTTGGTACTATCTATCAGTTTTGAACCGGCCATATATAGTTTAACCTCGGCAGGTATGGTATCAACCACCACAACTTCCTCCTCCTCAGGCTTGGTCTTATCCTTAACCTGCCCAAAGGTGTTAACCGCCAAAAGCAGCAATAAACAGGTAATTAACCGTTGGTGTAGTTTCATTGCCTTAAAAGTAAAAATAAATTATTTGAATCCGTTTTTTTATATCTTTAAAAAAAATAAAACCATGAGTCCAATTACCATTATTTTAGTCGTATTAATACTTTTATTACTTCTATTATCGTTCAAAGCAGTGCCACAGGGTACAGTAGCTGTTATTACGGTATACGGGAAATATAGCAGGATCTTAAGACCTGGATTGAATTTTAAGGTACCTATCATAGAACAGATCGCTAAAAAAATATCGATCCAAAACAGAAGTGTTGAACTTGGATTTCAGGCCGTTACCGTAGATCAAGCAAATGTTAAGTTCACCGCCATGCTGCTTTATGCAGTTGTTAATCAGGAAGAGGAAACGATAAAGAATGTGGCTTTTAAATTTATTGACGAAAGAAATTTCATGCAAGCGCTGGTTAGATCGGTAGAGGGTTCGGTTAGAGCTTTTGTGGCAACAAAAAAACAATCGGAAGTGTTAATTACCAGAAGGGAAATTGTAGAATCGGTTAAAGAACAATTAGACAAAACCCTTGAAGTTTGGGGTTACCATTTAATAGACCTTCAGTTGAACGATATTACTTTTGACGAAGAGGTAATGCGCTCAATGGCCAAAGTGGTTGCCAGCAACAATTTAAAAGCCGCGGCCGAGAACGAAGGTCAGGCTTTATTGATCACTAAAACAAAAGCAGCTGAAGCGGAGGGAAATGCCATTAAAATATCAGCGCAGGCCGAAAAAGACGCTTCACAATTACACGGACAAGGTATAGCGTTATTCAGAGAAGAAGTGGCCAAAGGTATGGCCATTGCCGCTCGCCAAATGGAAGATGCTAATCTCGATGCGAATTTGATCCTGTTCAGTATGTGGACAGAAGCCATTAAGAATTTTGCAGAGCACGGTAAAGGAAACGTTATCTTTTTAGATGGAAGTACTGATGGTATGCAAAAAACCCTTAAAGAAATGATGGCGCTTAATCAAATAAACACCGATTTTAAGAAGAAGCCGTAAATTTTGAATTTTCGCCTTTTTATTGTAACTTTAATACGCATTACATCCCCCTCACTTTTATAATAATACCATGAAAAAAACATTACAAATTGTAATTTCTTTATTCGTGAGCAGCGTTATTGTTGCCCAGGAGCCTCACATTCAGCCGTGCAATACCTATGCCGCCATGGAGCAATATTTTGATTCGCACCCCAGTTCTCGCGACGCCTATGAAAAAGAACAGGCTAAGCTGGATAATGAATATTTGAACTATGTGAATGGTAAAACCATGAACAAAACAGCAGCTACACAGTATACCATTCCTGTTGTTTTCCATATACTTCATACCTATGGACCCGAAAACGTTTCGGATGCCACTATTATGGGTGCCTTAGCGCAGATCAATAGCGATTACGCCAAAGCCGGGTCAGATGTGTCAACCATCAGTCCGCTTTTTTCAAGTCTTTATATTAATTCCGATATAGTATTTATGTTGGCCCACAAAGATCCCAATGGTAATTGCACCTCTGGAATTGTTCACCATTATGATACGCGTACAACCTGGGATCAAAGCAACACCAGTTACTATGCCTATACCTGGAACCCCACTAAATATTTAAATATTTATATCGTTAAATCTATTTGCCAAACATTGGCCACCTGCTCACCTACTTCTATTATTGTAGGATATACCTACCGTCCGGGCTCTTTTGGAGTTGGAACGGGCTCGCCATTGGATGCTATCGTTTATGATTCGCAATTCTTAACCGGAACTTCCGCGCGTTCTTTATCACACGAAATAGGGCATTGGCTTAACTTAAAACACACTTTCGGGAACACCAACAATCCGGGAACCACTTGTGGCGACGACGGTATTGCTGATACGCCACCAACAAAAGGGTATTTCTCAACTTGTCCATCTAGTTCAGGTGGAAATACCTGCTCCGGCAGTGGCGGTAATGCCAACGTTGAAAATATCATGGATTATTCTGGTTGTCCGAAAATGTTCACGACCGGACAAACTAACGTAATGCGGACCGCTCTCGCGTCGGCCACTAACGGAAGAAACAATCTGTCTACCACTGCCAATTTATTGGCAACCGATGTAAACGGAACAAGCTTCTGCGCACCGGTTTCAGATATCTCTCCTATAACCTATACCGTATGTTCTGGTCAACCTGTTTACTTTTATGATGTATCGTATAATGGTCCTGTAACCTATAGAAACTGGACTGCGGCAAGTTATAATCTGGTTGGTAGTCCAACTTTGTCAACCACCACTATTATCTTTCCTTACGCTGGTGTAGAAACTATTTCTCTTACCGTTGGAAATTCGACCGGAACAACCACATCAACACGTATGGTAACTGTACTTGACGGTAAGCCAAATATTGACAGCACCTTTATAGAAAGTTTTGAAGCCGGTGTTAAACCTCTTAATTGGAACGTTGATAACACATCGGGTGGTGTGGCCTGGGCATTAACATCAGCGGCTGCAGCTACAGGTTCTTGGTCTTATTATTTAAATAATTTTAATAATAATCCAAATGGAGCAGTAGATATTTTAGAAACACCTTCGTATAATTTTGCGAGCGATCCTAATTCTAAATTCACATTTAAATACGCGTACGCGAAAAAAGACGCTGCCAACAATGATGTTTTTAAGGTACAGGCAAGTAAAGATTGTGGCGGAACATGGACAGATATTTATGTGCCATCTAACTCATCTATGGCCACCGGCTCAGGTGGAATTTTAGCAACACCATTCGTGCCTACGCCTTCGCAATTTAAAACTTACACCCTAACGAACCATCCTGGGTTTGGACCTTTTACCGTTTTTACTTTCAGGAAGATGCCGCTACAGGTTTTGGAAATAATATTTACTTAGATGATATTAATTATTCCGATTCAACCGCTTCGGTGTACGGCGTAAACGAACTTACCAATTATTTATCATTTAATTTATATCCTAACCCTACTCCCGGCACCGCCACTGTTGAATTTATTTTGAGCAGCGACGCCAACGTAAATTATTTTGTAACGGATGTAACCGGACGAATTGTGGAACAACAAAAGAAAATGTATTTGAATCAGGGAACTCATACTTATACTATGAACGAGAGCCGGAAATTAAACACCGGTATTTATTTCGTGAATTTTGAATTTGATGGTCAGCGCGTAGTACGCAAATTGATCGTTGAATAACATAACCCCTTATTTGCAAAAAACCCCGGCCATTTTTGTTTCGGGGTTTTTTATTTTAGCACTTCTTCTATAAGATCGGTGTAAACTTTTTGCCAACCTTTCCATTCGGGTACTTCGCCCAAGGTATCGTTATGAAAGATAGAAATAAGTTCGCCATTATATTTTTTCACTTCATCAATAATGGGTTTCACAAACGAAACCGCATTTTCGGGAACCGCGTTGTTATTGTACCTCATGCTAGTTTCAATAATGCAGAAAGGATGGATCACCAAAGACGTTTCCTGTTCTGAATCCAGATCATACCAATTATATGGCAAACAAAAAGCGGCTCTAAAACCATTACAGCTTTCATATCCCATCGAATAATCGTTAGTAATACCTGATTGCAGTAAAGCCTGATAGGTTGCAGGAAAGGTTAGAATTGCGAAATGCTGGCGACTTGTTTAACCTCACGGTGTGTGATGTTAGCCAACCGATTGATCTCAACTTTAGTTGCGCTAAATTTGAATTGATCTATGGGAAGGATGGATACCGGTGAACGAATAATCGGAAAGGTGTTGTATGAGCGAACGAAAATCTTTGTTATTGGAAGGATGATTTTTATCGTTAACGCCGTAATCTCCCAATAGAAAAAAATATAATGTATTAAGTTTGTATTTCTTCTGAGTAGCCAATAAAAATCGTAAGAATCAAAGGGGATCGCTGTTCTTCTTAAGCATCACTCCTATCCGCTCTTTTAATTCTTTTCGATCGTACTTTAGAATGTCCTTTGCAACTCCACCAAGGGTTCTCATCAATCCTTTATGCACGTATTTGTATGCATTGTCAATATCAATACTGAAATAAAATTGAATTTATGCTCTTGAATTGTAGTTCAGATATTCTTTCGCTAATTTTTTCTTAAACTGCCAACCATAAATTAACCAATGGTACTTCCATAAAATTATATTGCCAGGCTAAATTGTTTTCACCTCGAAGCGATTGTAAAAATCGGGTTTAAATGGCAAAATATTGTTGTGCCGTGTTAAAGGCCAAAACGCCGAAAAAATATCGAAGGAATATCGCCCAAGATTTGAAAACGTTTTAAAATACTCGGGATGACCATTCACCTCGATGTGATGATCCTTGATGCCATATTCGAATAATACAGCGGTAGGAATAGTCTTAAAATACCTGAGCCAAGCGTGTTGAGGCGAATAATTTACTTTCGGACCTATCTCTTTTTTAAATACATCAACATCTTGAGTTAACGTTAATTTATCCCAAACACATCTTTAAAAATAATATTTAAAATGTACTTAAGCCGAGGCCCGATCTTTTCTGAGAATACTAAAACACCGTTTTCCAATACTTTAATTGCAGTAGCTTTAGTACTGAAATAATAACCAAATCAATAAGTTTTAAACAGGTTATTGTCCGCTGGAAGAATGGCTGTGATTAACGATTTTAATACCTGAACGTTATCGGATAAGTAGTTTTGTACCGTACCAGCTTTTCGCCCTTTTTAGCAGGCATCCAACGCGTAAGACCCATAATGCGAATGGCCTCATCGGTACACCCGCCTCCAATCTCTTTCAGGTTTTAATATTATTGATGTACCTGTTAGCCTCACCATAAAGGATAATTACCACAGTAAATTTCCAATGTTTGCGTTTCTTTTGTTGGGATAATCCATTTCATTTAAAATAAATTCTTTTAACTCCTCTTCGCCCTTCCACATATTCGGGCGACTTATCGCAACCTCGTAAATTACAAACGAGGCATTAAATACTTATCCGGATCAAATGTTTATTTTATTACGGTTTCGTTCTTTTAAATAGGTCTTGTATTTGGCAGGACTAAAATTAAAAGTTAAAGAACCGTAAGCGTCCACCGTAACGTTGTTCTTTTTAGCGGGATCAAAAACAAAATACCGTAACAAACGCCGGCTTTCGTTTTTATAATAAGTGGCGTAATCGTCTTTAAAAAATATGTCGCGCGTTTTACCATCCTTGCCAACCGTAAAATAAATGGTAACGGACTTATCGGGATGTTTCATAAAAACATCAGGAATGACGATCTGTGTTTCAACGATCCTTTCGGCCTGAACTTTTCCACCGGCATTGATAGGTTGCACATCCGGATTGGTTTCTATGGCGGACTGGCCGTTTACCAAAAAAACAATACTTAAAAATATAAACGTTAAACAGTATTTCATTTTTCAGCTTTTAAAAATCGAAGGTTACCCGATAGATCCTTTAATAAATTTACCGACTTGAATTGGCCACTTTTAATGGCAAGCGTTTCAATATTATCG
>JBGASH010000126.1:0-8806 GCA_044229775.1 Bacteroidia bacterium | reverse complement strand
GTCTTCTATCGGTGTTTTGTAATCGCTGAAAGCAACAGCGCCGGCCATTTTCATATCATACATTTCGGCCAGATCGGTACTTTTTTGATCGTGACTAATTGTTCCAACAGGGTAAACATTTACCAGATTGTTTTTAGAACGGTTAATAACGTATTCAATTTGTCCTTTGTTATGGAGTGGGGGATTGGTTCCGCTCATGGCGCAAACCGCGGTAAATCCACCTGCAGCAGCGGCTTTTAATCCGCTTTCAATATCTTCTTTATGCTCAAAACCCGGATCGCAAAGATTGGCTTGCATGTCGAGCCATCCGGCCGAAACCATTAATCCATCATGTTCAATGGTCTTTAATCCCGACGTGCTGATACTTTTTTTAATTTGAGTGATGACACCGTTCTCAATTAAGATGTCAACGGCTTTATTATGAAAACTGCTTTTAGGGGCAATGATTTTGGCTTGTTTGATTAATAGATTCATGTGTTATTTTAAAAACTTAATAAGTGCAATTTCAACCGCAATAAATAACAGCGTTAAAATAATAAATAATTTCCAAAGTTTGGTGTTTCCGCTTATCTCCTTAATAACGCCCGTAAGCGACTTTTCTCCGGCTACCACGGTTTTAAACGAGTTTAGATGTTCTTCTTCAAGCATTTTATCCAGTTCTTCGCCCGTATAAAAACTCAGATCCGATTCCAGACGGTTATAATTAAATGCCAAGGCCATAAAGATGGTATTTTGCCGTGTTACTTTATAAAATCCCTGATCGCTTATTTGATTTTGAGTATACAAATGGTACTGGTTGTCGATCAACTTACTTTCTGGAATAATATCAAATTTATTGTTGAGTTCTTGTATATGTACAGCCTCTTCGGTGCTAACTATTGGCGCGCTTAAACGAATGGCGGCGTTGGTTTGCGTAAAATAATACAAAGGTTGCGGTTTTAGGCTGTTTATTCCCATTTTAAAAATAGTAGGAACAAATAAAGCATGTTTGCAGAAGTTGGTGAAATTGGGGTCTAAAGCACCGGAAAAAATATAGATGCGGGCGTTTTTATAAGGCATTTCTCCAAGCCAGATCTGGCCATTTTGAAGTTTTAAAATAGAAGTGAGATTACTTTGCGAAGTTAAAGCAAAAGCGTAATGTTTTTGAATGGTGGGAAGATCGATCCGCTCATCAATTTTATCAAATACGCCTTCATAAAAACCTTGTTTAAAATCGGTTTTCTCTAATTTTAATTTTACACTGTCCAACATCGCGAGAGCTGGGATCCGAAAACTTTTTAAAAATGTATTATAATTATTAAGGTCGGCTTTAGCTGCCGGAATAATTACTAAATGTCCGCCACCATCGATATATTTTAAAAGTTCGGCGGCTAATCCGCTCGAAAAATTCTCGACCTCATTCAAAAAGATAATACTGGCATTCTTAAAAAGGGCAAAGTCAACCGCCTGCTCATTGGTTTCGTGAAAATTAAAAAGACTATCGTTCTGCATTAGTGTTTTAAAATAGTGGCCGGTGTTGCACGACTTACCATTTATAACAAGAGCATTAATACTTAATTTTGAATTGAATGAAAAGAACAATTCATCATCAAACACAATGGGGTAGTCGTCAATTTTAAGCGAACAAAAATTAAACCCTTCTTCTTTGCACTCAAAAATAATGGTGGTTTCGGTTTTTGAGTTAGCCTCTACATTATACGAACCAATAGCGACTTGCTTTTTATTGATGAATAGTTTTACCGAACCACTTTCAATGGCTTTGTTGCTTTTGTTCTTAATGCGAATATTAAGTTTTTGAACAATGCCTTTTTGTTGCACCGGCGAATCAAACCAACAAGTATCAATGTACACGTTATCGTTATTGTTAGCAAACACCGGAACCAGCGTGGTATTCACTAAGGTGTCGTTTTCAAGATTCTTTATATCAAATGTTGTTTTTTGAAGATCGCTAATAATGAATTGCCGAAGGTCGACGGCTTTAGATGAAGTTAAAAAACCGTGCTGCCTTTTAATAACAGCCGAAATGGGTTTTACCGCTGCCGAAATTTTTAACTCGCTAATGGTTTCTATCGCGTCTTCTTTTGATAAAAAACGTTGATGCCGGCCTTCAAAATCGTTGGTTAAAATATGGAATTGGTCGGATGAACCGAAGGCGTTAATTATTTCTATGGCTCTTTTTTTGGCATTATCCAGCAAGGTACCGTTCTTGTTAACGCCCTCCATGCTGAAGGAATTATCAATGTACAAACCAATGGCTTTTTGTCCGGTTTTGGTTTTAGCCGTTTTATTAAGGATCAGGGGTTGGGCAAAGGCTAAAACCAGACAAGTAATAGCTAAAATGCGGGAAGCTAAAATTAAAAGCTCTTTTAACCGCGATTTCGACTGACTTTCCTGTTTTAATTCCTTTAAAAACTTTACGTTTGTAAAATAAACTTTTTTGTATTTCCTGAAGTTAAATAAATGTATTACTATTGGAATGAGAATGGCGAAAAGGGCATATAAAAAAGAGGGGTATACAAAACTCATTAACCGTAAAGTTAAATAATTTTAGGCAATTAAAGTAAAATGAACACCGCTATAGCCGCTATAGGCAAAAATATTGTACTCGTTGTCTTGTTGTTGCTAACCTTTTTAAGCTTTTTTAACGCTTTGTTCACCTGGAGTGAGTTACTGGCGGTGCAATCGGTAATGGGACTGATCTACGTTTTTTTATCGTGTTACGAATACAACAACGCCTCTTACAAATCGCAATTGCCGATAGAGCGATTTCCCTATTACCCAAGTGGTTTTTTTATGTTCAGAATGTTCAAGATAGGTATTTATCTGTTGTTCGCTTTTTCGCTTTCGTTTGCCAATAGCGGCATAAAATATTTATATCCCATTTGTTTAATTATCGCTTTCACTGAATTAGTGGTGAACATCCTTAAGTATTATAAAAAACTTTGTTATGTGAGTCTTTATGCCAACTATATTTTTATTGCTAAAGAAAAACTGATAAAAATTTTTGCGGGAGAGGTCGAAAGCATTGAGTATAGGCATGACATCATTCACATCGTTAAAAAGAATAAAAAGTCGGAAGAGATCAAATTGTTTTCGATGCAAAACCACCAATTGTTTTTAGTTAAAATAAAAGAGTGGATGAACAATAACCAGATCCCAACTTCCGCCGAATCGGCTCAGCGTTTCGAAACAGATATCAAGGCCATAGAAAATAAGGTGACTAATTAACGATCATTTTTTTTGTAAGAATACCATCCGGAAGACGCACGCTTATAAAATAAATTCCTTTGGCGTTACCCGACAGATCAATTACAGGAAAGGTAGATGGCTTGTGATCGATCTTCTCACCCAATGAATTATAGATCTCAAAAGCTATAATTCCTTTTCCTTTAATTTCAAATAGCCCGTTCGAAGGATTAGGATAAAGCGATATAGGATTTTGAGAGGCGATCTCTTTTATATCTAACGTACTTCCTATTTTAGCTACAAACATATCCGAACTAGCCACTAAGTTCAGCGTGTACGTACCAAAACTTATAGTATTACTAAAAAAATAGCCTGTAACATAAACATTTCCGCCCGCATCAGCTGTAATGCTGCTTGTGCCGTCATCGGAAATACCACCGGCGCTAATGGCGTAAACAGGGGCGCCTGATCCATTGTATTTAGCAACGTAGCCGTCGCCAACACCAAAACATGTTACAGTATAAGTGCCAAAGGTAATAGAGGTGCTGTGTACGTGCCCGGTAATATATACATTACCTCCTGCATCGGTTGTAACGCCTGTTCCGGTATCGTCAAAATTCCCACCAGCGCTTTTGGCCCATAAAATGCTTCCGGCGTTATTGTATTTGGTAATGTAAACATCGCACGAACCTGCCGATACATTGGTAAAAGTAATGGTTCCAAACGCCAGATTAGGACTTTTATAATTTCCTGTTAAATAAACATTGCCGTTCGCATCCGAACAAATAGCGTTACCCACATCTTCTAATACGTCGCCATAGGTATCGCACCAAAGAGGGATACCAGAAGCGCTAAATTTGGTAATGAAAATATCACCACTTCCCGAGGCGGAGTTGTTAAGCGTAAAGGTGCCAAACGTTAGAGTAGCGCTTTTATAATAACCGGTTATCCAAACATTACCGCCGGGGTCGGTGGTTACAGCATTCGAAATATCATATAAATTGTCGCCGGTGGTTTGAGCCCATAGAACATTTCCGGAAGGATCGTATTTAGCCAGATATACGTCGCTGCTTCCCATGTTTGTGAGCGTGTTGGTTCCAAAACTCATGGTAGAGCTTTGGAAATCGCCGGTAATGTAAACGTTTCCGGTAGCATCGGTAGCTATACTGTTACCGTTATCATTATTGGATCCACCGGCAGTTTTGGCCCATAATACATTACCGGCGCCATCGTACTTGGCAATAAAAATATCTCCGGCTCCCGAATTAGTTAGAGTATAGGTCCCAAAAAGCAATGTTGAGCTGGTATAATAGCCGGTTATATAAATATTACCGCTTGGATCGGTGGCCACGCTTAACGAAACATCGTCAAACGCACCGCCCGCGCTTTTTGCCCATAGTACATTGCCCAACGCGTCGTATTTTACGAGATAAGTATCATAGTTTCCATTATTGGTTAAGGTATAGGTTCCAAAGGTGATGGTTGAACTGAAATAAAGGCCGGCCACATAAACATTTCCGTTTATATCGGTGGCAATGCCCGATCCTTCTTCCGAAGAAGCGCCACCGGCACTTTGTGCCCAAACCCAATTAGGGGATTGACCATTGACAATACCGGTGATAACAAAAAATATAAGGAATAAATTTTTTTTCAATTTGTAAAATTGAAAGTACGCAAAAAATTAAAACCGGCCAAGGGCCTTGAAGAAAGGTTTTTTCTTTTCACCTACCAGCACCAGCGATATTTCCCAGGCGCCTCTGTTTTTTGAGAAGGTGTTAAGGTAAGATGTGTTGATGTCGTAACTGAATCGTAAATAATAATTATCCTGCTTAACACCTAAATGTAAAATAACGGCGTCTTTATGACGGTAATCAAATCCGGCCATCACTTTTGTGTCATTCTCAGTGATCTTATAATAAGCCAGTATACCGGCGTTGATCTCGCTTGATTTAGCCTGATTCATGTAAAGGAACCTTGGTGTGATATCAAATTTATCGTTAAGCTTTATGTCGCAGCCGCCATTCATTAAAAACCTGATAGGCATACGGTCTTTAGTACCCACGAAAGATTCATTGGGTTTGGTAAAATGCGATAATGATAATCCCACAAATGGATGCGCTTTTTTAGCCGGATCAATGAATTTATAGTATATACCATAATTTGCGTCAAATCTAACAATGCTGGTATTGCTGTAAACTTCGCCGCTCGAAACGTTCTTATCAAAACTGCCGCCGTCTAAACTTGGCGTGTACTGAACATCATACGTAAGGCGATTGGTATTAAAAGCCTTGTAAAATATTCCCATTTGAAGTCCTGTTGTAAGATAATGTTTCTCTTTCGCTTTTTCATTCAGAATATCATAAGCGCCGGAGATCATCAATTCGGTGGTATTAAAATTTCCGGGACCGGTACGATTATTTACAAAGTATCCACCCAATCCTATTTTCTTATCTTTTATTTGATAGGGCATATCGTAAGCCAGATAAGTTGTGCTAAATGGTTTAACACCTAACGAACGCCATTGCGAACGGTAATCGGCGTAGATCTTATAATCGCCTTTATCACCACCATACATTCCGGTTAAAGCAGGGTTAATATACATACCGGCCATATCGTATTGCGATAGGTGAAAATCCTGCGCCTTTCCTGCCAATGCAACAGTAAGGAGGAAGATAAGAATATGTAATTTATTTTTTCTCATAACGAAAAATTTATCTGCTTAATATTGTTTCACCTGCCAGTTTTACCGGAGGTCGTCCGTCAATTACCTGCGCGCTCAATGTCCAAACGTATCTTCCCGAAGTTTGTGGCGCGTTCTTAAAGGTGCCATCCCATCCGGTAGATTGTATAGTAGACTGGAATATTTGATTACCCCATTCGTTGAATATTCTGAAGTCCATACTGGTGAACGGACCACCTTTTACATAAAGCACATCGTTTTTTCCATCACCATTAGGGGTAAATCCTGAAGGTACATCCGGATTGCTTATAACAATTGTATCAGTACAACCACTCACCAAAACGGTATCGGCGACCGAGGCAACACAACCCGAATCAGACATAACGGTGAGAGACACTACGTACATTCCCGAATCTTTATACACGTGAAATGGATTTTGAATGTTAGAGAAAGTGGTATCGCCAAAGTTCCAGTTCCAACCTTTAATGCTGCCCGGTGTTACGGTTCCGCTGCCGGCAAAATTCACCGTGTAATTACACAAGGCGGTAAAGTTGAAAGCAGTGGCCGGTGCCGGATTTATGTAAATTGTTTTCTTGATCGAGTCTAAACAACCTGTACTTACCGTTAATGAAACCGTTTGAGTGCCGGTTGAAGTAAAGGTGATACTTGGATTTTGCAAAGTAGAAGTAGAAACACCAAAGTTCCAGTTCCACGAAACAATAGTGCCGTTGGCCACCGTTGAAAGATCGGTGAATGTGGTAGACGCATTGATGCAATTATTAGTGAATCGGAAATTAGCTTTAGGTTGCGATTGATAATTTATTTTTACCGTATCGCTCACCGGGTTACAACCGCCATTATTTCCGGAGGTCAGTATCAATGTTACTACGCCTGCTGTGGTATCGGAACTGCTAGGTACGTAAGTAGGATTTAAAATATTTCCGTTAGGTGTAAATACACCGCCGCCTAAGGTTGTCCAGGTACCGCTGCCTGTAGAAGATGTACCATTTAACAACGCATTGGCATTATTTTTACAGAGGAATAGATTGTTTCCGGCATTAACCTGCGGAGAAGGAGTAATGGTAACTACTAAGGTGCTTACAACAGGATTACAATTTCCGTTACCGGAAGTGGTTAAAGTGATAGTTACAGTTCCGGCAGATACGTCAGCCGCGCTCGGAATGTAAGTGGTATTTAAAGTGGTGTTATTAGGTACAAAGGTTCCGCTTCCCGAAGAGGTCCATATACCGCCGGAGGCAACCGACACACCACCGTTAAGTGTAACTGTGGCGTTATTTTCGCAAACGGTTTGATCGGCGCCAGCAGTTGCTGTTGGAGCAGGAGAAATATTCACGGTCATTTGTTTACTTACCGCTATACAACCACCGTTATTAGTTGATGTTAAGGTTAGGGTAAAGACACCTCCCGAAATATCGGTTCCACTTGGAATATAAGTTCCATTTAAACTGTTAGGGGTAAAAGTTCCGCTACCGCTACTGGTCCATGTTCCCGAACCGGTTGAGGAGGTTCCTGTAAGAACCACATTGGCATTATTAGCGCAAACAGTTTGCGTTGAAGTTAAATTAACTACCGGTGGTGCCGAGTAAATGATCTTTACAGTATCCGTTACCGGATTACAATTACCATTATTGGTAGAAGTTAATATTAAGGTAACAACACCCGCTGTGGTATCGGCTGTACTTGGGGTATAAGTAGGATTTAAAACACTGTTGCTTGGCGTAAATGTTCCGCTTCCTAACGTAGTCCAGGTACCGGTTCCGGTTGAAGAAGTTCCGTTTAACTGCGCGACCGGATTGTTTTTACAAACAGAAACTGTTCCACCGGCCGAAACCACCGGAGCAGGTGTTATGGTTAGTATCATGGTGCTTACTGTAGGGAAACAATTTCCGTTTCCGGTTGTGGTAAGCGTTATGGTTACTGTTCCAGCGGTTTTATCGGCGTTACTTGGTATGTATGTGGTGTTTAAGTTAGTGTTATTAGGACTAAATGTTCCGGTACCCGAAGATGACCATACGCCTCCTGAAGCCACCGTTACCGTACCGCTTAATACAAAAGTGGCATTGTTGGCGCACAGGGTTTGTCCGGCCCCGGGATTAGCCGTTGGTCCAGGTGTAATAGTTACAACCATTGATTTGCTTACAGGATTACAGCCACCATTGTTAGTTGAAGTTAATGTTAAAGTAACGGTTCCGGCCGTTATATCGGCGGCACTTGGAAAATAAACACCGTTAATAGCGTTCGGACTAAAAGTTCCTGTTCCACTCGAGCTCCAGGTTCCGGTACCTGTTGTAGAAATACCACTTAGGCCAACGGTTGGGTTGTTAGAACAAACCACCTGATTGGTTCCGGCATTTATTGATAAGGTACTTATATAAACCAACGAAATGGTTGTTGAAACAGGATTACATCCCGCGTTATTGGTAGTTGTAAGTGTTAAAGTGATACTACCTGCTGTTGTATCGGCAGTGCTTGAAAGGTAAAGAGGGTTTAGGATATTACCGTTAGGTGAGAAGGTTCCTGTTCCACTCGTTGTCCATGAAGCCGATCCGGTTGAGGAGGTAGAATTCAATTGGTAGTTTGGATTGTTTTTACAAACAAATTGTATCGGCGGCCCCGCGTTTAACGTTGGAGCAGGAGTAAACACGATCACCATAGTATTTGATACGGCAACGCAATTTCCGTTGCCGGTACTGGTCAATGTTATTGTAACACTGCCGGCTGTAATATCGGCGGCGCTTGGAATGTAAGTACCGTTCAAAGTGGTATTGTTTGGCGAAAACGTTCCGGTACCCGACGATGACCATATGCCTCCGGATGCCACTGTAATATTACCATTTAAAGTAACGGTAGCATTATTGGCGCACTTGGATTGATTAGGACCAGGATTAACAACGGGTGACGGAGTGATGGTAACCGTTA
>JBGASH010000125.1:0-8921 GCA_044229775.1 Bacteroidia bacterium | reverse complement strand
CAGTGATGGTGGCCTTCCAATTATTGCTTTGTATCCATCTACCACAATTGGGCGTTCAATAAGAATAGGGTGTTCATATAAAAGATGAAGCCATTCGGCATCGGTGAATTTTTTATTCTTGAATTTTTTTTGGAACAACTCTTCCTTTTGACGTACAAGATCGAAAGGCTTACACCCCAACTTAGCGATAAGTTCTTTTAATTCTTTTTTGGAAGGCGGCTTTTTCAAATATTCACGGATCTCGATCTCACAATTCTCGCCGTCTAAAATATCGAGTGCTTCGCGACATTTAGAACATTTTGGGTTATAATAGATCACCATTTTTTAATGCTTAACCGAATTAAGTTCTTCCCAAAATTCAGCTGCACGACGTGTATGAGGGATCACTATAGTTCCGCCAACAATGTTGGCCACAGCAAAAATTTCATAAACTTCTTCTGTACTGCATTTCTGTTCCTTGCATTTTTCCAAATGATATTTTATACAGTCATCACAACGTAAAACCATGCTGGCAACAAGGCCAAGCATTTCTTTGGTTTTAACGGATAGTGCCCCTTCGGCATAGGTGTTGGTGTCTAAATTGAACAAGCGCTTTAAAACAAGGTTATCTTTGCTCAAGATAAGATCGTTCATCTTTGAACGGTATTCGTTAAACTCTTTTACAGATTTACTCATGGTTTATTGGTTATTTATTTTTATTTAATGAGGCCGAAATCTTTTGCAATATAATAAGTAGAAAAGAAATCAATATCCTCCGAAAACAATTTATCTTTTCCGCCTTTCGATTCGCCGGTTCCAATATCTACCGGTACTTTATGTCCCATACCAATTATCTTATAAAACACCATTGCTTCGGTTCGGGTTTTGTCACCATAAATATATCGGTGTACTTTTTTGTTCCCGTTAAAGACGGTATCTTTAAAAGTAGGCTTAACCGGTATCTTAAGAACGTTAGTCCACTGTTTCACCATTTCGCTGGCGTACCCGTAATCGGCAACAAAATCCTGTGTTCCGTGAACTAAAATAATACCGGGATATTTTCCTTTGTATTCGGAATTTTGAGATCGTACCAGATCGCCCCATGTTTTTTCATCTCTCTCAATGGTCTTTCCCATTATTTGAACAGTATTTAACCCAGTGGCTGTTCGAAAAGGAATACCGGCACAAATAGCAGCTTTATTGATCAGCCATGGATAATTAGCGCAAAGCACTTCGCTCATACAAGCTCCTGCCGAAACACCATAAAGAAATATTTTGGTAGAATCTATATTTAAAGTATCGATGGCGTACCGCATCATTTGATAGATCGACAAACACTCACCGGTTTTATTAATATCATTTTCTATCATCCAGTTAAAGCATAAAGAAACGTTATTGATGAGCTTTTGTTGCGGAAACAATACCACAAAATTATTTTTATTGGCCAAGGTACTCCAGTCGGTTATCTCATTAATGTCAAATGCGCCTTGAGAACAGCCATGTAACACTAATACTAATGGTTTTGAGCGCGTCTCAATTTTATTGGAGTCGTTCACGGCAAAGAGTTTTAAATTTCCGGGATTGGTTCCGAAGTTGGCGATCTCCTTTAGCTTTACCTGTGATGAAAGGAAGGTGGCGAAAAAGATAAATAAGAAAAAAAGATGCTTCTTAAACATTTAGTTTATATTTCTTAACGACATATCTCGAAACAAAGATACTTACTTCGTATAACAGATACATCGGTATGGCTACCACCATTTGTGAGGTTACATCCGGACTCGGTGTAACAACGGCGGCTACAATTAAAATAACGATGGCAGCGTGTTTACGGTATTTACGCATGAACTCGGGAGTTAAGAGGGTCATGCGCGTTAAAAAATAAACTAAAATGGGTAATTCAAAAATGATACCCGACACTAAGGTCATAGTTGAAATGAAAGAGGTATAATCATCTAATGTTTGATTGGTTTGAATTTTTCCGCTTCCCGACATCTGATAATTAATAAGGAAGTTGTACGACATTGGAAACATGATGAAGTAACCAAATCCTATTCCAATTAAAAAAAGTAAGGAGGCGATCAAAATAAATATTTTTACTGGCCCCAACTCTTTATCTTTTAAAGCCGGTCTTACAAATTTCCATAATTCCCAAAGTACATATGGAAATCCAATGATCAGCCCCCCCATAAAAGCAAACCACATGTGTGTAAAGAACTGATCCGCTATTCCAAGTGTTTGAATTTTTACTTCTTTAACGGTCATGCACATCACATCACCGGCGCCGATCTTGTGTCCTAATGCGCACAAAGCCCGGTAGGAAATAAAATCTTGATCGATTGGCCCTAAAAAAACTTCATCAACAAAAATTTCGGGCAGGCAAAAAATAACAATGGCAAATATGGCAATCACGGCGGCGCTTCTCACCAAATGCCAACGCAGGGCTTCCAGGTGCCCTAAAAAAGACATTTCAGCCTCGGGTTTTCCTTTAATTTTTTCTTCTTCAAAAAGCGCCATAATCGGGAGTCCAAAATTAAGAGATTATATCTATTAATAGGCCGATATTGTGTGCATTTGTGATCAAAAAGGCTAAAAAACAGTATTTGGCACTGCTTTACTGGTCTTATTATTAAACACTTTTATGTGCCCAAAAGGCACTTTCGTCGCTGTTTTTTAAGGCAAAATGGCCTCAAACGGGTGAAATGCTTCAAAGTTTTAGTAAGGCAAACTTATAAATGAGTAAGATTTTATACAAAATGGATACGACACTATAAATTTGATAAAAATTAAGAACCATGAAAAAAGATACTTTAAAATTCGTTTTGCTTTTGATAGCGATTTCTTTTTCAACCCGATTTTTTGGGCAGGCACCGGCCTCCAACACTTCTATTATTTCTGGTGCAGTAGCAAATCAAAATGTGTCGGCCGAAATTTATCCGAATCCTAATAATGGCGAATTTAGTCTTAAACTAGGTTCTTTTTCTGATAAAGCTTTTGTTACAATTTACAATTCAGTTGGTCAATTAATACTAAAAGAAAAAGTAACTGCTTCATCTGAACACAATATTAATTTGAAAACTGCTGCAACCGGAAATTATAACCTTATAGTATTCGATAATAATCAGCCAGTTTATCGTACAAAATTCATAAAGAACTGATCTTAACCATATCCTTCCCTAAAAACCTCTTCATTGATAAAATGAAGAGGTTTTTTATTTTCTAAATCGATAAACCGGCATAAAATCCCGCCAAGGGCCTGAAAACCTGCGTTTAATAAAAAAATCGTATCTTTACTCCTCAAATCAAAATAACATGAAAAATCTCTATTTTTTACTTTTTACGCTTTCTTTAACTCTTACGATTCAGTCACAGAACATTTCGTTGGTTTATGCTAACCCTGTTAGCAGTACCGGATTGGATGATGGTCGTTCTGTGGTAACCGATGCTTCAGATAACCTCTACGCTATTGGTAAGTTTAGTGCTGTAACCGATTTCGATCCATCGGCCGGAACAGCTAACCTTACACCGGTTGGAAACGAGGACGTTTATGTTGTAAAGTATAATAGTGCAGGTGCCTACCAATGGGCCTTTCAGATCGGTTCTGTTAATACGGATATTGGTTATGGAATAAGCATAGATAATTCTGGTAACGTTTATGTAACAGGTAGTTTTGGTGGCACAGCCGATTTCGATCCATCCGCGGCAACAGTAAATAAAACACCTGTAGGAGCAGATGATATTTTCGTTGCAAAATATAATAGTAGCGGTGTTTACCAATGGGCATTCAATATTGGTTCTACCGGCTCCGATTATGGAAGATCGATCTCGGTTGATCCAACAGGTAATGTGAATGTGACTGGTACCTTTGCTGGGTTAACAGATTTTGACCCCTCTGCCGGTACTGCAAACTTTTCCTCTGTAGGTGTGGATGATATTTTTGTGGCTAAGTATTCAACTGGCGGGGTTTATCAATGGGCTTTTGGAATTGGTTCAACAGCTAGTGATATTGGTTATTCAATCAGTTCAGATAATAACGGAAATGTATACATTACAGGTTCATTTGCCGGTACAGCCGATTTTAATCCTGCTGCCGCAGTAAATAATCTAACACCGGTTTCTTCTTTCGTAGATATTTTCGTAGCTAAATATTCCAATTTAGGAGCCTATCAATGGGCATTTGGAATTGGTTCATCAAATATTGATGAAGGTTACGGAATTAAAGCTGATCCGGCCGGTAACATTTATGTAACGGGACAATTTAATATTACGGCCGATTTTGACCCCTCTGCCGGAAGCGCAATTTTAACAACCACCGGCCAATCGGATATTTTCGTTGCTAAGTATACAACCGCAGGAGCTTATGTTTGGGCGTTCAACGTTGGAGGATTTAATTTTGATTATGGATATGGCATTACTTTAGATAATACCAATGGTGTTTATCTAACTGGTATGTTCATGGCAACAACCGACTTTGATCCCTCATCAGGTGTTGCAAACATTACAGCTACCGGTGGAGGTATTGACGCGTTTGTTGCAAAATATACTACCGCAGCCGGTGCATACCAGTGGGCGTTTAAATTAGCTTCAGCGGGAATAGATCGCGGATACGGTATTACAACCGGAACACTTGATAAGGTGTACGCCACCGGAATGTTTTCGGCGGTTTCGGTTGACTTCGATCCAAACGCCACAACTTATATTTTGAATAACGCTGGTTCAGATGACGGGTTTATCGCCAGCTATTGTCAGGTGCCATTAACACCGGTTAGCGTTACTTCAGGAACTAATCTTAGTATCTGTACAGGTAAAACAACGACCTTAAGCGCAACCGGTGCCGGAATTGTTAGCTGGTATTCAACAGCAACTTCTACAACAGCCTTAGGCACCGGAACAAATTATGCTACCCCAACCTTAACAACAGGCGCCAGCGCCAGTACTTATACTTTCTACGCAGAAGCCGTAACCTGTACTATGAGTCCAACACGTGTGGCCATAACCGTTACTGTAAATCCTTTACCTGTGGTTACCATTTCGTCTTCAAGTCCATCACTATGTATTGGAAGTACCATGACCTTAACAGCTAATGGTGCCAATACCTACACTTGGAATACCGGACCAACCACACAGGCAATTAACGTTTCGCCTGTTGTAAATACACCTTACACGGTTACCGCAACGGATATCAATGGATGCGTTAATTCAAATACAGTGCTTGTTCCGGTAAATCAATTGCCAACTGTAACGGTCAACGGACCTACTACAACAGTGTGTTCGAGCAGTACAAGTATTTTAACAGGTGGCGGAGCAGCAACCTATACCTGGAATACCGGTCCAACAACGGCCAACATTTCGGTGAACCCGCTAACAACAACTTCTTATACGGTTACCGGAACCGATGGAACCACCGGATGTAAAAATTTCGCTACTATTACCTTAACGGTTATTCCGCTTCCTACCGTAACAATTTCCGGAGGAGGTTCAACTGTTTGTCCTGGAACACCAGTAACACTTACCGGAAACGGGGCGGTTACTTATACCTGGAGTACTTCTGTTACCTCTCAAACAGCTTCTGTATCTCCGGCTTCTACCACTGTTTATTCGGTGGTTGGAACTGGTACAAACAATTGTACAAATTCTGCCAGTAAAACCGTAACGGTATTTCCGCAACCAAATATTATTGTAAGCAGTACACACAGCGTTGTTTGTACCTTGCCTTCTCAGGAAACCGCTACTTTAACCGCTGGTGGTGCTAATACCTATACATGGAGCACATCAACTAACGGTAATACAATAGCGGTTAGTCCTACCACCACCACACAATATACCGTTATAGGTACTGATGCTAACGGCTGTGATGGTACTACTGTATTTACACAAACAGCATCAACCTGTGCGGGTATTAATGAAGCCAATGGTTTGGTTTCGGAGCTTTCATTGTTCCCAAATCCAACAAACGGGGTGGTTACATTAATGCTACCAAATAATTTTAACGGATCGGTTGAGGTTTATACTTCTATCGGGTCGCTCGTTTACAGGTCAAATGGTATTTCCGGGAAATCGGAGATCGATCTGTCCAAGCAAAGTAATGGCATTTATATTGTAAAAGTGATCGGCAATAATTCTGTGAGAAACTTAAAGCTAATTAAAGAATAATTCTGTTTATAAAAATTAAGAGCGGTTACCAAAATGGTGCCGCTTTTTTATACCTTAAAATTAAAACTATGAGAAAACTGTACGCCCTTATCTGTTCTGTATTTATTTTATCGCAGTTAAAAGCGCAATATCCTAATCTCACGTACGCCAATGCAGTAAGTGGAACGTCAGTTGAGATCGCTAAATCAGTAGCGTATGATGCGTCGGGTGCATCGTTCATTACCGGATATTTTCAGGGTACGGTGGATTTTGATCCCTCTGCTTCAACAGCTACTCTTGCTTCAGTTGGAGGCGAGGATATTTTTGTTGCTAAATATAATGCCAGTGGTGTTTACCAATGGGCATTTAGATTAGGAGCCGCAACGTTAGACAGAGGAACGAGTGTTTGTACCGATCTTTTAGGTAACGTTTATGTAACAGGTCATTTCCAAACCACGGTTGATTTTGATCCGGGAGTAGGTACGGCCAACGTTGGTAATGCCGGCAGTAACGATGGGTTTGTGGCAAAGTATACCAACAATGGAACTTACGTTTGGGCATTTGGAATTGGTTCATCAGGACTTGATCAGGGAAATTCTATCAATGTTGATCCTAATGGAAATGTTTTGGTAACCGGATCCTTTAGTGGTAATGCCGATTTTGATCCATCTGCCGCTGTAAGTACACAAACCATTTCTGGTATTCAGGATGTTTTTGTGGCGAAATATGACGGCAATTTTTTACCGGCGAATGCTAATTTTTATAAATGGGCCTTTAATATTGGTTCTACGAATTTTGATGGGGGGAATAGTGTAAGCAGCGATGCTTCGGGTAATGTTTTTGTTACGGGGTTCTTTAATGGCCTGGCCGATTTTGATCCTTCTGCTTCTACCAGCACTCTTACAAACGTGGGGTTCGATGATATTTTCTTGGCGAAATTTAATTCCGCTGGCGTATATCAATGGGCATTCAATATTGGAAGTACAAATCCGGATGTGGGTTATGGTGTTTCAAACGATGCAGCAGGTAATTCCTATTTAACCGGTTATTTTAGAGGAACGGCTGATTTTGACCCAACGGCAACCACTTACACATTAACAACCACCGGAACGAGTGAAGATGGCTTTGTTGCTAAGTATGATAATGGTGGAAAGTTGAAATGGGCTTTTGTTCTGGGAGCATTTGGAACTGATATCGGAAATGGGATCCATGTAAACGCAATAGGTGATGTGTATGTTACCGGTTCATTTATGAGTTTCTTCGATTTTGATCCTTCTTCAACAAAAACCACAACTTTAACTTCAGCGGGTTTAGAAGATGTATTTGTTGCGAAATATTTTAACGACGGAACCTTTGGATGGGCCTTTAACGCGGGTTCTGCAAATACGGATATTTCTTATGGTATTAAAGGTGATGTCTCCGGAAATGTTTATATCGCCGGATCTTATATGGGCACAGCTGATTTTGACCCTTCTTCTGCAGTAAATAATTTAAGTGTTACAGCTCAAACGGATGCTTTTGTTGCGAAGTATGCTTGTCCGGTACCTCTCGCTCCAATGGATTCTACAGTGAAGAAAAGTATTTGTACAGGTAATGCGGCTAATTTAAAAGTGTATGCCAATAACGGTTGGATAAATTGGTATACCAGCGCCACTTCAACAACGGCTATTTCTTCGGGAAGTTTATTTACAACAGGAACTCTTACTACAGGACTTGGCCCTACAGTTTATAATTATTACACAGATGTTACCACCTGTACAGTTAGTGCCAACCGCACAATGATCAGTGTTACTGTATATCCATTACCGGTTCTAACGGCCTCCAGCACTCATACTACGTTGTGTGCCGGCGAAAACGCCACTCTAACAGTAACAGGAGCTAACTCTTATACATTCATGCCTGGAAGCATTGTGTCTAATTCTGCAGTAATTAATCCGAGCTTAACCACATTGTACACTATCACTGGAAAAGATTCAATTGGGTGTGTAAATTCAACCTCTATTCAACAAGTGGTTGATCCTTGTGTTGGGATACATGAGTTGGGAGTTGCTAATGCAGGGTTCGGCGTATTTCCAAACCCCAACAATGGGGATTTTACTATTAATGTAAAACAAATCACAGGAAACACTTATTTTGAAATCCATAATAGTTTAGGGCAATTGATAAATAGAATGATGATAAAGGAAAATTCCACGAAAGTTAATATGACGAAAGAAGCCAATGGTATTTATTATATTACTGTGGTTGGGAGTGGAAAAATAATGTTTAACTCTAAGGTATTAAAAAATTAACATGCTAACTTCCGTCTTTCCAAAAGGTTCTGTTAATCTAAAATTCGTTTAGTAAACTATCAGAAAAAATAGGTATTTATACCTAAGCCAAATAGGTATTTATACCATAAAAATATAGTATTTTTACAGCCTAATTAAAAGAAAAACTTAGGCTCATGAAATGCACTCAAAAGTTCAAAAACAAAAAATTCTTAGCAGTGTTATTTTTCTTTCTTTGTGTTGTTTGTAATTCAAATAACATAACGGTAAGCAATCTCGCTTTAAACGGACAAAATACCACTTCCAAATTTACACTTATCAACTTCGACATAGCGTGGAATAATTCCTGGCGCACCAATGTTGGTCCTTCTAACTGGGATGCCGCATGGGTATTTGCAAAATACCGAAAAAAATATTCTACGGTTTGGAATCACGCAACTTTGAATTGGGTGAATGGCACCGGTGCGGCTGACGGTCATACAATACCTGCTGGAGCGAGTATTACCAGTAGTAATGATAACGCCGCTAATGGCGCATACGGTG
>JBGASH010000124.1:1347-9703 GCA_044229775.1 Bacteroidia bacterium | reverse complement strand
ATACTGTAATTACGAATATTCATCCCCGCAAAAATTACATTATTCGCAAATCCATTAATTTATCCAAACAAGCACAAATTCTGGCAAGCAATCTCGATCAGGCAATATTGATCGCTACTTTAGTTGCGCCGCGTACCAGTCTCGGGTTTATTGACCGGTTCCTCATAACAGCCGAAGCGTATTCTATTCCGGCCAAGATCATTTTTAATAAATCGGACTTGCTTAACGAAGAGTTTTTAAAATACCAGGAAGAAATAATTGCCATCTATACTAAAATTGGTTACGAGTGTTTTGTGGTAAGCGGACTCACTAAAAAGAACATTGAGGTTATAGCAGGATTGTTAAAGGGTAAAACTACTTTACTGAGCGGACATTCAGGTGTGGGAAAATCAACGCTCATAAATGCTATTGAACCGGGATTAAATTTAAAGACTGGGAGTATTTCAGCCGCGCACTCAAAAGGAATGCATACCACCACTTTCGCCGAATTACATCCTTTAAGTTTTGGTGGTTTTGTCATCGATACCCCCGGTATTAAGGAATTAGGGTTAGTGGAAATGAAGCGCGAAGAAGTTGGGCATTATTTTCCTGAAATTAGGGACATCATGAACCAATGTAAGTTTAATAATTGTCTTCATGTGAACGAGCCAAAATGTGCCGTTAAAGAAGCGGTTGCAAACGGAAGCATTTCGGAGGAAAGATACCGGAGTTACCTTGGCATATTAAACGGTGAAGAAATGGATTGGGAAGAATGGGAGTTGAAATGATTTACGATTTACGACATACGATTTATGATTTATTGGTCTTCAAGCGGAGTATGGGGAATTTAAAAATGAGCTTGTTCCTCTTAGCGATCTTCTATTCTTATAGTACATTCTCGCAAAAATACGACGACTTCATGGTGTCGCTTCACGAAAAGGCCATCAATAAAGTGTTTACTGCTATTGGTGAGATAAAAGGGTCGAGCGATTATGAGGTGATGCTGATAAAAGGAAAGTATTACTGGACCATTGTTAATCCTAAGATCAATTTAAAACCCGACAGCAGCGATTTTACCTGCGATGCCAAAGTGGATGTGGGTCCTTTCAGTTACAAAACAGAAGTAATTGGGAATGTAAAGATCTCGTATGATCCAAAAAAGAACAAGATCTCAATAAAAATTACACGAGCCATTTTTGAAATTTACACAGTGGTGTTTGGAGAAAAAATACATATAAAGGACATTCATTTAGAAGAAAAGTTCAAGGACCCCTTCATTTTTGAAGGCCCGAAGACCCTGGCAACCGACATGGAATTTTTAATGCCCGATAGTACAAAAAAGAAAATTTATGTACAGCCTTCCGATTGCGAAATGATGGTGAAATTGCGGGAAATATGTACTTATTGCGAGTTGATCGCTTCCTCCAAGCCTATTAAACCAGTCATAAAACTCGATGCGCCAATTCAGTCGGCCGATAAGCCAAAATCGGCGGCCACATCAACAGCAGCGGTAAAGCCAAAAGCGGTTGTAACCGCAACCGATACAGCTCGAAAAAAATAGTTAACTTTACCTGTTATGTCAAGGGTACTAAGCCTTTTCTGGAAGTACAATTTACCACGTTGGTCAATTTTGATCATTGATCTGGCAATTTGCGCTTTTTCTTTGACCTTAGCGTTTTTTCTGCGTTTCGATTTCAAGAATTATGATAAAATTCCCTTAGAGGACCGGCAAAATCTCCCGTATGATTACCTTATTTTATTAAGTATCCGGGCCTTTTCCTTTATTCTTTCAAAAACTTACAAGGGTGTTGTGCGTTACACCAGCTCAAAAGACGCCGCAAGGATATTTGCAGTGGTAATAATAGGAAGTGTGTTGATGGTGATAGCGAATGTTATTTCATTAAAGTTCGTTTTAGGATATTATGTTATCCCAACCCAGGTGATCGTAGTAGACGCACTTATTACTTTGTTTTTTATGATCAGTTCCCGCTTAGCGGTTAAAGCTATTTATTTTGAAAGTAAGAATCCTGAAAAAAATAAAATTAATATTTTGATATATGGAGCAGGTGAGGCCGGTATCATTACCAAACGCACTTTAGACAGGGATGCAGCTATCAAATACAAAGTGGTTGGTTTCATTGATGACAACGAAGGAAAAAAAGGAAGAAGCCTGGAAGGGGTTTTTATATATCCGCCTTCAAAAATGGATGACCTGCTAAAGGAAAATTCGGTTGAGAATTTGATCATCAGCGTGCAAAATCTGCCGCCTGCCCGAAAGAACGAGATCACCGACTGGTGTTTGAATCATAATGTAAAAGTATTGAATGTACCTCCTGTCGCTAAATGGATAAACGGCGAATTAAGTTTTAACCAGATCAAAGGAATTAATATTGAAGATCTTTTAGAGCGGGATCCGATCAAATTAGATAATGACATTATCAGTTCGCAGATAAAAGGAAAAGTTATACTCATTACAGGTGCTGCCGGCTCTATTGGAAGTGAATTATCGCGGCAATGCATGAAGTTTGCGCCAAAAAAGATCATTATGCTCGATCAGGCCGAAAGCCCGTTGCACGACGTGGAAATAGAGTTCGCCTCTAATTATAAAAAAGAAAGTTTTGAAACAGTAATTGGCGATGTTCGGAATAAGGACCGCATGCACAATGTATTCAATACCTTTAAACCGCAAATGGTCTTTCACGCCGCAGCTTATAAGCATGTACCGATGATGGAAAATAATCCGTCAGAATCTATTCTCAATAATATTTTGGGAACAAAGAATACCGCTGATCTTGCGGTAGAATTCAATGCCGAAAAATTTGTGTTTGTTTCAACCGATAAAGCGGTTAATCCCACCAATGTGATGGGCGCTTCGAAGCGTATAGCTGAGATTTACATTCAGAGTTTGGGAAAAAAATCAAAGACCAAATTCATTACTACCCGTTTACAGATAGAGAACAGGGAGCCGATCACTATTACTCATCCTGATATTACGAGGTATTTTATGACCATTCCTGAATCCTGTCAATTAGTATTGGAAGCGGGTGCCCTTGGCAAAGGAGGCGAGATCTTTGTGTTTGATATGGGTAGATCCATTAAGATCGTTGATCTGGCCCGCAAAATGATAAAACTTTCAGGATTGGAAGAAGGCAAAGACATTCAAATTGTGTATACCGGATTACGACCCGGCGAAAAATTATTTGAAGAACTTTTGGCCGACACCGAAAACACTTTACCAACTCACCACAGTCAGATCTTAATTGGAAAAGTTCGCGAGTATGAATATGAACAAGTGTCGGAAGTTATAAAAAACCTGATCGGTCTTTTTGATACGCAAGATAATGAGAAGATCGTTCAATGCATGAAAACACTGGTGCCTGAATTTAAAAGCAATAATTCGGTGTTTGAGAAATTGGATGAGCGTTAGTCAAAATGTTTTCTCTACTATATTTGAATATGTTGGAAGTGAATTTTATTTCAGTTCTTTAAATTAAAAATAATTTTATTTAGCGAAACAGTTAAACTTTGATGCCTATTATTAGCACGTCATCAATTTGTTGTTCATTTCCTTTCCATTTAGAAAATTTATCTTCGAGTTCCTTCTTTTGCTCCTCCATTGGGAAAGAGTTTATTTCTTCAATTATTTTTTTAAAATTGGAAGACATTATTTTTTTTCCAGCCGGCCCACCTCTTTGGTCAGCAAAGCCATCGGAAAAAAGGTATAATGAAGAATCTTTCAAATTCAAGGCTATAGTTTTTGTTTTTTCGGTGGTTTGAATTCCAAAGATTCCGTTAATTGAGCTTACCTGAGCGTTAATTTGTTCCAAAACATTATTATGACACAAATAAACGCAATGATTTGCTCCGGCGAATAAAAGTTTTTTAGTACTGGTATTAATCATACAAATACTAATGTCCATACCCTCTGTAGTAAATTTATCATCTTGCTTGTGTACAAGAGTTTCTGAAATTCCGTGAGCTAGTTCATTCATAATTTCAGATGGATCAAATATTTTCCTATGATTCACAATTTCATTCAATAAAGTGCTTCCAATCAGACTTAAAAAGGCGCCAGGGACACCATGCCCCGTACAATCGGCCACGACTAAAATGTGCTCTGTTTTAGAAACGGAGCTTAGCCAATAAAAATCTCCACTCACTATGTCTTTTGGTTTAAACAAAATAAAGCTTTCTTGAAAGACTTGCTTTATTTCCAAGGCAGTGGGTAAAATTGACTCTTGTATTTTTAAAGCATAATTAATGCTATCTGTGATCGCAATCTTCTGTCGCTCGACCTCTTGCTTTTGCGCTGTAATGATACTATTCGCTTTTTGTTTTAAATGATAACTTCTGAAAATAAAAACGGCAATAAGAAAAGCACCTATGAAAGCGATAATAAAAGAGTTCCGTATAGCTTTTAGTTTTTCTTTTTCCTCGAGAGCCACAGCATCCTTTTTTTCCTGCTCTAAACGGGCGGTGTATTCTTTTTTCAAATTCATAATTCATTTCTGCCCTAACCGTCTTTTTGGTATTTTCTTCGTTCATTAAGCTGTCTTTGTACAACAAGTACAGGGAATAGAATTCCATTGCTTTTTTCTGATTACCTTTCAATTTCCAGAATTCAAAGTAGTTTTCATAACAATTCATCAAAAGATCTTTATCGCCCATGTTTTTTGAAAGGATTAAGGCATCGTGTAGGTACTTTTCAAGCAATATAATATCCTTTTTAGAAGGCTTTTATTCCGGGTGTTTGTTAATTTTTTTCGATTTGCAATTTCCAGATTGAGATAAGCGGAGGTAAGGCCTCTTTTGTCATCAAACTTGGAATAAAATATCAATGGCACGCATAAAGTAATTTACCGCCTCATCATATTTAGATAGTGAAATATAACATGAACCTATATTTACATAAGTATTTGCTATGCCTGCCTCGTCACCTCCTTCTTGTTTCATTTTTATCGACAATTGGAATTGCTCAAGCGCTTCTTGGTATTTAGCCTGATTGTTATAATTGATTCCTATATTGTTGTAACTTGAACCAAGGCCTCTCTTATTGATTTTATCATTTGGGTTTTCTTTATCGATTTCTTTTCGAATTGCCAACGACTTTAGGTGAAATTCAAGTGATTTTTTGGGATCGTTCATGCTGTTATACAATGCACCGATAGTATTATAGGATTCGGCTATTCCATGCATATCACGAATTTCTTCCCGAATTCGAAGCGATTTGAAGTAGGTCTCTAAAGCCTTGGGGTAGTTGCCTGTATTATGATAATACAAAGCAATATTTCGAACAGCCACTGCATAGTTTTTTTTTATAAAGAAATCATTCTTACCTTGTTTAAGGGTAAGGATTTTTTCGGAAAGATCAACGGCTTTATGGGCATACACCAACCCAGTATCATAGTCTCCTTTCCGCAGAAAATATCGTGTTACGTCGTTTAAAGCGTTTATAACAGAAGTGTCAGAAATACTTATTTCTTTTTTTTTGTCGAGAAATTGTAGTTTTTTTAAAATCGAATCGGTACTTACTTGCTGATATAAGTAAAATGACGGAAGTAAAAGTATATATATAATTAATTTCCTCAAAAATTAGTTTATTAACTTGAAATCGAAACGTAGTCCGGTGAATCTTTGCAGTTCCTTTCCTGACTCAAGAATATCCTCATCTAAAGAATCGTATTGCCAAGTAATCATAATTTTCCCGCTTGTTTTTTTTACATTATCGGAAAGCCTGATTAATAAATCGTAAATCATTTTTGCTGTGGATGTATTAAAATATTCAAAGGCCATTTGCAAATTGATGTTAGGTTGAATACCGGAATCAGATAAAAAAATAAAATAATCATCGAACCAATCAAAGATTGTTTCGTAAAATTTGCGGATATTCTCTGGCCGGGATTCACCACAGATCTTAAATGAATTGGCTTCAGGATCGAAATCTACTTCCGGAGTCGTTTCGGTTCTATGTACATGAAGAGATCTCACAAAGTTAAATTACGAAAATCTTTAAACAAAAACATTAAAATTCAAATAAATTGAAAAATCTTCATTATATGAAGGGTTTTTGAGATGAATTCTCAAATTTTCCAAAAAGTTTTTTTCGAAATTTCTGCCCGGATGACCTTTAAGCGCTTTATGGCAATATAATTTAAGGTCGGTCAAGACGTTATTACTAAAATCAGAATAGTAATTGAATTTATATATAATATTTTGTTTTTTTTATCTCGGAGCTAAGTAATAGATAATCTTTCTGAATGAAAAGCAAAATCAGATAAAATACTTTAGCGGCCACCTGGTAACTAGGGCGATAATTAACCGGATAGACATTAAAAAGGGATGAAAAACTTTTGAAAACCTGGCCAAAATGTTTGTTTTCACATAACTGCTTTATGTTTTGAAAGTCGATGAGAAAATTATATTTAAGATTTTTATTAAGATGCTTGAGTTGATTCAATATTTTGAGATGATGCTCGGCCCGAATAGTTTCTTCTTCGATCCGGAAAATTTCGGTGAGAGCTGTATTTAAAAGTATTTTTTTTTCGGTATCGTATAAATGATGTTCTTCAAGAAAATGGCCGCATTCCTTTATCCATTTGTATAATTCGGACGTTTTGTTGTTAAAGAGATAAACCTGAGATATTAATTCTATTAATTCGCAATAATCTTCCTTATATGACAATATTAAATTAATGTTTTTTAAATATATTTGGTAAGAAGAATTAAGATGCTTCAAGGCGGTTTTATATTCTTTGATACCTGTAAAGTACAGTCCAAGATTAAGATAGTTGAGTATGGCACCACGATCTGAAAGTAAGCTGGTTTCATTTAAGCTCAAGGAAAAGGAATTCGAAATGCGGTAGGCAGTTTCATTAAGTGATGGTTTAAAGAAATTAAGATTGAGTTTATTTTGGAGGTAAACCTTGGTGAGGGAGTAATTTTGTTTGATCACTTTTAATTGTTGAAGATTGGCTCGGTTAAAGGCAGATATAAGGCCCTCATTTCGACTACCCTCATTTTCTTCCAATAATAATTTAGTCTCCTGTTTGTTGATAAAAAAGAGATCATCCGTAAAATCATTGCTCTTGCAAACCTCCTTCGCATTCTTAAGCACCCTTAATGCATGGCGGTCGAGGCCTTTTGAAACAAGAACATGGAATTGGGATAACAGATTGTTTTTTCGGATTGTGGGGTCAGTTTCGGAGTGATAAAGTTGTAACGCTTTTAATATTTTCCAGTAAAGCTGAACTTTAATGACATTACTTTTATATAAAGGATGCTTTTTTTTACCTGATTTATTGGTTTTAGAAACTAAATTAAATAGGTCGAAATATACATTATTATTTTCTTTGTATTGCCGCAGAAATATAGAAATATACCTTTTTTCTTTTGGTTCAAGGGAGGATATTAATTCATCCAATTGTACACTTACTTTTCTTCCTTTTGGCATTTTAGAAACTTAATCAAATATACATAAAATTTTAATTTCAAACTAAAAGGGCAATATATTTGAACAAGGAAACCTATAAAAACTTAAAACATGAAAACTACTACCTTTTTTAATGGAAAAAAATTACTCACAGGCTTAGCTTTAGTAATTTCTGCCTTTGGCTTTACCCAAAATCCTCGAATGGTCCTAATTGAAGAGTTCACCGGAGAGAATTGCGGATCTTGTTACCTCGCTAACCCAGCCTTTGATGCCGTTGTTAAAAATAATGCTGCAAAATGTATCTGCATTAAATGGATGGTCCCGATTCCCACAGCCCCAAGCAATCCAAAATCACTTTATCAGGAAAATTTGGCCGAAATAAACAACCGTTGGATGAGTTACTACACTAATATAACTGGCGCACCGCAATGTAAAATGGATGGACAGGACCTCACTGTTTTTGGAACCAGCGGACAATTCCCAAACAATCCATATTATGTGGACAATACTGTAATAAATAATGCCTATTCGGTAACAACGCCTTTTAAGCTCAACACTAATCTTACCTGGGATTATAATTACGGCAATGCTGCAATCACAGTAACTGTAACAACAACTTCCCCAATTTCTTCGGCTGGGAATTTAAAATTACGCTTGTGCTTAGTGGAACGGGAGATACTTTTTCCAAATCCTCCCGGTCTTAATGGTGAGATGGATTTTTATAACCCTGTTAGGAAATCCTATCCTGATATTAGCAATGCTACTTCGCTGCTTTCGAACTGGGCTACCAATCAAACCGCAACCTTCACTATTAATTGCGCCATACCCTCTTATATTCATGATAAGTCACAGATCGCTTTTGTGGCTTTTGTGCAAGATGATGGCAATCAAAAAATAATGCAAGCTGCCATGACGAACACAACCGTAATCGCCAATGATGTGGAAGCA
>JBGASH010000124.1:0-1333 GCA_044229775.1 Bacteroidia bacterium | reverse complement strand
TGTGGAAATACTGTCTGGCCTTCAGTTACCGTTAAAAATTTGAGCAACTCAACTATTTTATCTATGACTGTTAATCCTTACGTTGATGGAATTCCTGCAACTCCTGTGGTATGGCAAGGCAATTTGAATCCTGCTGTCACAACTTCTGTTGTATTGAACAGCACCACCCCTTCAGTTGGTTTTCATACTTATTCGGTAAATATTTCTAATGTAATGGGGGTAGGTATGTCGGGCGGTTCTGGTGATTATAACCCTCAAAATAATAATAAGGCTACTGAGTTCTCGATTATTAATAGTTACGCCAGTCCTCCAATTGCCGAAACCTTTAGCACGACTTCATTCCCACCTCCCGGCTGGTTTAAATTCAATCCTGATGGAGGTGCTGTGACCTGGGATTATGAACCTTCCACGGGAGGGTACGGCAATAGCGCCGGATGTGCAAAATATAATTTCTTATGGAATACAAATAAGGGAGATATGGACGATTTGTACCTTCCTCCTATGAACTTTAGTAATATTTCAAACCCCGTTATGACTTTCGATTATGCTTATGCACAATACATGCAAAATATAAATAATGATATCGTAGAAATAAGAGTGTCAACCAATTGTGGGGTAAATTGGACCACCGTATACATGAAGCAAGGAAACAGTTTCGCCACAGCTCCAGCTAATTATAATAACTGGTTACCACTATCAACAGAGTGGAAAACTGAGAATGTTAATTTGTCTGCGTTTGCAGGACAATCAAATGTGCTGGTTAAATTCACTATAACAAACGATCGTGGGAATTGCCTTTATCTCGATAATGTTAACATTGCTAATCTGCTTGGTGTGGCTGTTGACAACGAGACATTTAATACCCTTGAATTATTTCCTAATCCTGCGCAATCGGAAACCAATTTGAGAATTAATTCAAAAACTAATGATAACGGGTCTTTTAGGATCATGAATTCCATTGGGCAAATTGTTGTTACCAAAGAAGTAGAATTAAAGGAAGGTTATAACACGGTAAATTTAGATCTTAACGACTTATCAAGTGGTTATTATACTATAATCTGGGACCATAAGCAAGGTTCCGTCACTAAAAAACTCATCATTAGCAAATAATTGTAAAACACCGGTTCGAAATATGAATATTTCGAACCGGTTAAAATTTTAAACATGAAAAAAATAATTTGTATAATACTGATCTTAACGCTAAAATTTTTGGGCCTTTCTCAAAGTAGTTTAATGCTTAACGGCCTCGATCCTTCGGGCACTGCTACAATAAGTGTTATTTCAAATGGCAGCAGTATTTCAATGGGTACCTGGGCCGGACAGAACACAGCAA